>DASYQB010000169.1:0-10187 GCA_036005985.1 Candidatus Methylomirabilota bacterium
CCCGCGGCGAGACGTATACGTTCACCGACGCGTGGGGACGGCCGCGCACCTGGCTCAAGGGCGAGTATGCCTACCTCGCGCCGAGCGGGGCGAGCGTGCTCCTGGCCCGGTGCAATCTCAAGCACGACATCGTCGAGGAAGCAGACCTCACCGACGAGCGGCTCGCCGAGTATCGTGCGCTGCTCATTCCGAACGCCGCCCACCTGTCGAGCGAGACCCCCGGGCGCATCGAGCGCTGGCTCCCCGGCGCCGGGCGCCGCCTCATCGTCACGGGCAAGACCAATCTCCCACCCCGTCTACTCGGCCTAGTCTCTTCCACGCCGACGGCGGTGACCGGCTACACGGGTTGGCGCTGGCGGCCGGACTCACCCTTCGCCGGCGACGCGTGGGAGAAGCTCTACGTGAGCGGCTATGCTGGGCATGCGGCCCAGAATGTCGAAGCGGCGCCGGGGAGCCGCGTGCTCGCCGACTTGGTGGAGCTCACTGGTGATCTGACCGACGCCACCACGGCCACCGCTACCAACTTTGGTCCGGCCATCGTCCTCACCAACCGCACGGCGTATGTCGCCAACCAGGTGCTCGGGCTGGTAGGCGGGATGCTGCAGGCTCATCTGAACGTGGAAGCGGTCCGCCACTGGGCAAATGCCACCCACTGGGGCGACACGCTCCTCTTCTTCCTGCGGAGAATCCTCCGAGAGGTCGGCCTCGAGAGCATGTGGCAGACCCGGCTCAGATCCTTCGGGGCCTACGACGGCGTGCTCTCGTTTCGTCACGACGTGCACGGCATGCTCGACTTCACCTTCCTCGACTATCAGATCGAGAATCTCATCCCCGCCAGCTACGACATCGAGGATCCCGCCTTCTCGACCAATATCAGCGAGGCAATGGCCCGGGAATGGGTCACCCGCACCATGCGCAACGGCTTCATCGAGCCTGCGCTCCACAACGACAGCTCCATCGGCGATCCACCCACGGCCATCCATGGCCCCGGCCTCTACGAGCACGTGCGCAACGCCGAGCGGAATCTCGGCTTCCCTGTCGACACGTGCGGACGCCACGCGGGCGGGCACATGCACCCCGAGACCATCGACGCCATGGACTATCTCTATGCCCACCACCCGCGCATCCTCGGCCTGTGCACGTTCTGCTACTACCACATGATCGAGTACGGAGTGCGGAACCCCACGGTGATGGTGGGCGGGCAGATCGGCGGCAGGCCCCTCACCTACGTCACCGATGTGCGATGCACCATCGCCACCCCCGGCATCTGGTTTCCCTTCCATCCGGTGGTGACCACGGACGTGGAATGGCGCCCCCTGCGTGGCTGGGACCGCACCCACGAGTACGACGCGGCCTACGAGCTGGTGGAGACCATCTTCGGCGGCCACAGCGCCCGCGAGGCGGGCGTGGACGATCACCTTGAGAACGGGGTCTACAGCTTCCAGTACCATCCGGAGCTCGCGCGGGATCCCTCCCTGAACAACGGCCTCGGCACGCTCGACTACGTCCGGTACGCCATCAACCTGGCCGAGCGGAGCAATTTCTGGATCGCCACCCAGCGCGATCTCTACCGGCGCATGGCCGACTACGAGGCGCTCGTCTTCCAGTTGCGCGACGACGGGCGCGAGGTGACGGTGACCAATCCGACCACCCGGCGGATCGCCGGCATGGTGCTCGAGCAGCGGCTCCCCTTCGCCAGCGTGTGGGACGGCGCCGAGGAGCTGGTGCACGTGGTCAAGGGCGCTTTCGTCACCGTGCCTCCCTTGGGGCCCAACGCGCGCGTCACCCTCCGCTTCGAGCCGGAGACCGTGGAGGCGCCCCTCATCCGGCAGCCGAGCAACAAGGGCGTGACCGTCCTGGACGCCCGCCACGATCCGCGGAATGGCGAGACGCGCATCGTGGTCAGCGTGTGCCGGACGCAGCCGCTGAGCGTGGAGGGTGTGGATCCCGAGGGCGTCTACGGCGTACAGGTAGACGACGAACGCGAGCGCGAAGTGATTCCCCGCGTGGTGCGCACCATCCAGGCCCTGCTGAGCAAGCGGACCGCCACCGCGGTGGCCGCGGGTCTTCGCGCCCAGACGCCGGGCACGGTGAGATTCCTCGACCTCTCGATCGCAGGCGACGAGGACAGCTTCGTGGAGCGGACCATCCGCATCCGCCGCCTCCCCACCGCGGAGGCGGAGGCGGCGAAGGCGCACATTCGCGCGGCGATTCCCGCGCGGACGGGGCGGGTGACGTAGGACGCTCAGCGGGGAGGCTCGCCGCCGAGATAGGCGACCTTGATGCGCGGATCGCCGATCACCTGGGCAGCCGGCCCGATCATGAAGACGCGCCCCAGCTCCATGACGATGCCCGTGTCGGAAATCTGCAGGGCGCCGTGGGCATTCTGCTCGACCACCAGCACGGTGAGACCGCGGCCGCGCAATCCGGCGATGGTGGCGAAGATCTGATCCTGATTGGTGGGGGAGAGGCCGAGCGACGGCTCGTCGAGGAGGAGGAGCTTGGGCCCCGCCTCCAGCACCATGGCGGTTTCGAGGATCTGCTGCTCGCCCCCGCTGAGATTGCCCGCGAGCACGGAGAGCTTGGCGGCGAGGAGAGGAAACCGCGCGAGCGCCTGATCCACCGCCGTGGCCACCGCGGAGCCGCGCAGGGTATAGGCGCCCAGCTCGAGGTTCTCCCGCACCGTCATGAGGGGAAAATTGCAGCGGCCCTGCGGCACGAAGCCGATACCGAGCTTCAATCGCTCGCGAGGTGGCAGGTGCTCGATGGCCTGACCGAGGAAGCGGACACTCCCGCCGAAATACCGGTTCAGGCCGTAGAGGGCACGAAGCAGGGTGGACTTCCCCGCGCCGTTTGGACCGATCACCGTGGTCACCGTGCCCTCGGCGATGACCGCGGAAAAGTCCACGACCACCGGCTCGTCGGTGTAGCCGACGGAGAGATTTTCGATCTCGAGGATGGGGTCAGGTTGCATGGATCATGGGGGTGCGCGGCGCCCCCTCACCCTGCCCTCTCCCCCTTGGGGAGAGGGAGAACGAGCTCGGCGGCGCGGCGCTGGCCCAGATAGGCGGCGAGCACGTGAGGATCGCTGCGAATGAGATGGGGCGGGCCATCGGCGATCTTCTCGCCCGCTTCCAGCACGATCACGCGGCGACAGAGCGACATGATGAAGTCCATGTTGTGCTCGACGATGACGAAGGTCACGCCCTCGGCATTGAGCTGGTGGATCACCGTCTCGATGCGCCGGATCATGGTGGGGTTGACGCCGGCCACCGGCTCGTCGAGCACGACCAGCTTCGGCCGCGCCATCATGGCGGCGGCGATGGCGAGGAGCTTCCGCTGCCCGTAGGAAAGGATGGCCGCCGGCGCTTGCGCGTACTCGGCCAGTCCGACGGTGGTGAGCAGGTCGCGGCCGCGCGCTTCCGCCGCCTTCTCCGCCGCTCGAAGGCGCGGGCCGCGGGAAAGCGAGGGCAGCCATCCCACGCCGTCGCGCTCCTGGGCCGCCACGCGCAGATTGTCGAGCAGGGTCAGCTCGTCGTAGGCGCGCACGGTCTGGAAGGTGCGGGTGAGGCCGGCGCGGGCGATCCGATGCGCGGGCAGCCCGGTGAGCGCGCGCCCGTCGAGGCGCCACTGTCCGCCATCGGCGCGCTGAAAGCCGCTGAGGCAATCGACGATGGTGCTCTTCCCCGAGCCGTTCGGGCCGATCAGCCCCACCACCGTGCCCCCCTCCACCTCGAACGCCACCCTGTCCACCGCGGTCAATCCGAGATACCGCTTGGTCAGCCCCGTCACCTCGAGCAGGAGCGTCATGGCGCGGCCAGGCGCGGCCGTCGCCAACGTCGAAGGGCGCGTCGTTGGAGCCAGCCGCCCACTCCGCCGGGGAAGACGAGCATGGCCGCGATGAGCACGGCGCCGTAGAGCACCATGCGCAGGTCTGTGGTGAAGCGCAGGAGATCGGGGAGGGCAGCGAGCACCGCGCTCGCCCCGAGCACGCCCCAGAAGCTGCCCGGCCCGCCGATGATGACCATGATCAGCATGGTCTCGGTGTAGTAGAAGTCGAAGATCGATGGATCGACGATGGTGAGATAGAAGACGAAGAGCCCACCCACCACGCCCGCAAGAAACGCGGAGAGGGCAAGGGCGAGGAGCTTGTAGCTCAATGGACTAATGCCCTGCGACTGGGCGAGCGCTTCGTTCAGCTTGATGGCCCGCATAGCCCGCCCGAGCCGCGAGGTGACGACCAGGTAGATCACCGCCTGCGCAATCACCGCGAAGCCCATGAGGAGGTAGTAGAAGTCCGCGGGGCGAGAGAGGCGCCAGGACCATCCGGGCAGGTGGAGGACGGGGACAGGCAGGCCGGGAATGCCCATGGCCCCACGGGTCAGCGACACCCAGTCGCGTGCCACGATCATGCAGAGGAAGGCGAAGCTCAAGCTGACGATGGCGAAGGCGTGGCGCGAGAGCCGGAGCGACGAGTATCCGATGACGAGACCGACGAGGGCGGCGAGAGCGCCCCCGCACGCCGCGCCGGCCTCCAGGGGCCAGCCTCGCTCCGTCACGAGGAGGGCCGAGGTGTACCCGCCGATGCCGAAGAAGCCGACCTGGGCGAAGGAGAGCAGCCCCGTGTAGCCATAGACCAGGTTGAGCCCGCCGGAGAGCACGCTGAACATCGCGAAGCTGACCCCGAGGGCCAGCACGTACTCGTTGCCCGTGATGCGGGGAACCGCGAAGAGTCCGGCCACCCCGAGCAGCACGAGGAGGCCCCGGAGCCAGCCCGGCATCATACGCGGACGCCGCGTCCGAAGAGACCCTGCGGCCGCAGGAGCAGCATGGCGATCATGGAGCTGAACACCAGCGCGTCGACCATGACCAGGGGAAGAAAGCCGCCGATCACGCTCTCGAGCATGCCCAGGGCCACCGCCGCCACCGCCGCCCCCGCGACATTGCCCAGCCCGCCGATGATGATGATGGCGAAGGCCTTGAACACGAAGCTGAAGCCCATCAAGGGATGCACGGCGTAGACGGGTGCGAGAGCGGCCCCGGCCAGTCCGGACAGTCCGATGCCGATGGCCACGGCCAGCCGCGACACCGCGCGCGGATCGATGCCCACCATCAAGGCGGCGTCGCGATTCTGCGCCACTCCCCGCATGGCCCGGCCGATGCGCGTGCCGTAGAGAATCAGGTAGAGGGCGCCGAAGGCGAGGAGGCCCAGGGCGAGCGCGAACACCCGCATGAGGGAGACGCGCACGTCGCCCACCACGAGGTTGACGTAGCTCTGGGAGGTCTGGACCATGCGGGGCGTGGTGGTGAAGAGAAACACCGCGCCGTTCTGGAGCACCATGGAGAGGCCGAGGGTGAGGAGAATGCTCCGCTCGAAGCCCCCGCCCTCCAGCGAGGCGAGGAGCGCCTCGTAGAGGACGTAGCCGAGACACACCGCGACCGCCGTCACCACTACCACGGTCGCCGCGTAACCGAGGCCCATGTTCATGGTCAGGAAATAGGCGAGCATGGCGCCCAGCATGTAGAACTCGCCGTGGGCGAAGTTGACGATCTCGAGGACACCGAAGATCAGCGAGAGCCCCATGGCGACCAGCGCGTAGATGACGCCGATCACGATACCGTTCAGCAGGAGCTGGAGGTAGAAGCCTGCGTCCACTACCTTTAGGTCTTGCTCATGCCCAGAACCACCACCTTGCCGCCCTTGATGGTGAGAATGATCGCGTTGTTGTGGGCGAGATTGTGGTCGTCGAAGTCGATGACCGTGCCGAGCATGGACGGCATCTTGGTGGTGACGAGCGCGTCGCGAATGGCCGCGGGGTCGGCCTTGCCCGCGCGCCGGATGGCGTCGATGAGCACCTTCATCGCCTCGTAGGACTCGAAGCTAACGAGGATGGGCGGGACGTTGTGGAGCTTCCGGAAGGCCTCCACGAAGGCCTTGTTGCCCGGGGTGTCCACCGAGGGGTCGTAGGGCTGCACCGAGGTGGTGCCGTCGAGGAAGCCGCTCTCCATGATCTCCTTCGGCACCTGATCCACGAGCACGCGGCCGGTGAGAGGCACCCCGCCACCCAGGCCATACCACTGCCGTATGGCGTTCTGAAAATCGGCGTCGACGGCGTAGAGGGCGAGCAGGCCGGGCTTCCTCGCCTTGATCTTGGTGAGCACGGGCGTGAAGTCCGCGTTGCCCTTCTGGAAGAAGTCCACCCCGGCCAGCTTGAGATTGCGCTTCTTGAGGGCGTTCTCGAGCCCGGTGGATCCGGCGCGTCCGAAGTCACTGTCCTCGCCGAGAAACGCGATGTTGCCGGCCTTGCCTTCCTTGTCGAGCCAGCCCACGAGCGCATCGAGCATGCTCGCGTCCGTGGGGTTGACCTTGAACGTCCACTTGTTCCCGCCCACTCCCGACCGCTCGGCGATGGAGGTGGCCGAGGCGTTGGCCACCACGAAGGGGATGCCCGCGCGCTCCACCAGCGGCATGATGGCGAGGGCGGCCGAGCTGCAAAGCCCGTCGAAGATGGCCACGTACTTCTTCTCCGCGAGCATCTGGGTCACGCTCTTCACCGCTTCCGCGGGATTGCAACGATTGTCCTGGAAGTCGATCTCGATCTTGCGTCCGAGCACCCCACCCTTGGCATTGGCCTCGGCCGCTGCCAGCTCGGCACCCCAGCGCGAATGCTGGCCGAACATGGAGACGCCCCCGGTGAGGGGGATGGACGCGCCGATGAGGATCGGCCCCTCCTGGGACTGAGCGAACCCCGAATGGGCGAGAGCGGCGAGAGCAGCCACCGCGACGGCCAGACGCATCCTGCGCATGTAGATTCTCCCTTGATCACGGTGCCCTGCGTGTCGACGCGAACGACGAGGCCGAGTGGAGTCTACAGCAGAGGCCGGAGCGGGCAAAGGAGATCCGCTTGACGCCATGCCCGCGGCGGGGCAGGATCCCCCCTCGGGCAGCGGCGGTCGGGCTCACTTTCCCCCAAGGCTGGACGCGTCGAGGAGAGCGACCATGGCATTGGCCGGACATCAGATCCGTCAGGACAAGTCCTACCCCCTGCTCACCGATGCAATCCTCGCGCGTGACCAGGCGCGCACCGCCGATCTCTTCTATCGGATGGTCAAGCGCGACGGTCGCTCGGTGGGGGATGCGCTGGGGGTGGTGACGGCGGCCGAGGCGCCCTTCGTGCAGGTGCCCAGTCACATCAACTTCCGTGACGGACACATCACCCTCGTGAACAACGACCACACCATCCTGGGGCTCCGCACCTCGGTGAACCTCGCCCCCTTCGTGCCCGACGATTACCGGCTTCTTCCCCTCCTCCAGAGCGTGTGGTACATCCCGGCTGGCCTCGACATCTGGAACCAGCTCCTGGGAAGGTATCCCGGGCGCTACGCCACCATGAAGGGCATGCAGGTGCCTCCGCCCGGCTACGGACCCGCGGTGTGGAATCAGGAGCAGGAGCCGATCACCCCGGAGGGAACGGCCGAGGAGAAGCTGCACGAGCATCTGGTGGCCACGGTGAGTGGCGACGCGCGGCGATCCTACGGGCTCTTCCTCGGCCTGGCCGCCGACCCGAGCATGCGCCCGCTCCTCCGCGACCAGCTCCTCTTCCTCGGCCTCATCGACCTCCAGGACACCATCATCGGGCGCAAGGCGCGCAACACTGGCCACAAGGCCCTGCGCGCCCGCGCGGTGGCCGATCTCGCCGACGTCATCGGCTGGGAGCGGGCCACCGGCGTCTACTACATGGGCGTGCCGGACATGGCCATCGGTCCCCTCTACTACTCGCTGTACGACGCGGCCTGCGTCACCATGACCAACGATTTCCCCGACTCGGGGAAGCAGCTCAAGGACACCAACGTCACCGCCCTCACCCCGGCCGAGGTCGACGAGATGGTGCGCCTGCTCTTCGAGGCGAGCGGGGAGACGGTATGGAACCAGATCACCGCGCACCTGAAGAACGGGAAGTCGATCCGGAGCCTCGGTGACGCCATCCAGATCGGCGCGGCGGAGCTCATCCTCCGCACCACGGTGGCGAGGCAGTTCACAGACGGCCAGCATCCTTTCGACTACTGCAACACCGCCAACTACTGGCTGCGGCGCACGGAGAGCCCGTACCAGCCGCGCCTGCTCTATCTCATGGCCAACTTCGTCAACGACTCCGCGCGCTCCAACGAGCTCTTCCGCTCCGTGATGGAGGAGGAGCGCGGCAGCTTCGACGGCGCAGGCCGTTCACCTGAGGCACTCCTCAGCGAGCTCGACGAGGCCATCATGGCTCTCGACGCCCCGCGCACCACGGCCATCGCCGCCGCCTATCTCGACTCCGGAGCCGACCGCCCGGCCTACATGAGCACGGTGGCCCTTGCCGCGTGCAAGTTCCAGGACGATCCCCACAACCAGAAGATCTGCCACTCCGCCTTCGAGGAGTACGCGCACAACTCGACCCACCTGCGGGATCGGCTCCTCCTCGCCGCGGCCCGGCTCCTCGCGGGGTGGACGAAGATGCCGGGAGAGCGTGAGTGCTTTGCCCGCTTCACGCGGGAGTGGATGAACTAGCGTCGCGGGCGGCTTCCTAGAACACCAACGCGACCTCGCGTCCTTCGCGAAGCGAGCGCTCCGCGGCGAGGCAGACCGCGACACGCTTTCTCGCTTCCTCTCCGGACACCAGCGCCTCCCGCCTCGCGAACGCCGTGACGACCTGACGAGCCTGCTCCTCCAGCTCTACCAGCTCGCCCGAAGCGAGGACGGGCACCGTCTCGGCCTCTCGCCGACCTCGGCCGGCCAGGCGTAGCTCGAAACTCGGGTGGAGGGTGCGGTCGAGCGCGCCCGACCACCACGAACGGATCGCGCCCTTGCTACCCACCACGTGGAGGAGCTGGTGGTACTCGAAGCCGGCCAGGGTCTCGGTGATCACCGCGTGGGCCTGCCCAGCGAAGCGCAGGATGACCGTGAGGTCATTCGACATGCCGGCCTCCCCCGCGCGCGGCACGCCCAGGGCCTGGACGGAGAGCGGATCGCCGAGGGCCTCGAAATACCACATGGTGAAGTCGAAGAAATGCACGGGCTCTTCGAGAATCCACGAGCCGACGCGCGCGGCGTCGTAGCGCCAGCCTCCCGATCCGGGCCGGAACGGAAAGCGAAAGAGGGAGAAGGCGAGATAGCTCGGGGTGCCGATCTCTCCGCGGTCGATCAGCTCCTTGACCTTGCCGTACTGGGCGGAGAGACGGAGCTCGTGGCCGATGGTGAGGATCCGGCCACCCGCACGGGCCGCGGCGAGGAGCCGGTCGCAATCCTCGAGAGTGGTGGCCATGGGCTTCTCGAGGAGGACGTCCTTGCCCGCGGTGAGCGCGGCCACCCCGATCTCCGCGTGCAGATGGTTGGGCACCGACACCACGATGGCGTCGAGGTCGGCACGCTCCAAGAGTCGCGCGTATCCGATGTCCACCGGGACGCTCGCGAAGTCACGGCGGGCCGACGCCGCCGTGGCCTCGCTCGCACAGGCAATGCCCGCGAGCTCGGCTCCGGGCGCCTTGACGATGGCGGCGGCATGGTGTCGCCCCCACAGACCGTAGCCGATCAGGCCGAAGCGCATGGTCATCTCCTCACTCTCCTAGCCCTTGAGGGCGCCACTCACGAGGCCGCGCACCACGAACTTCTGGAGCGTGAGGACCAGGACCAGCGTGGGCAGGAGGCCGAGCAGGCAGATGGCCATCATCAGCGTGAAGAAGACGAAGTAGTCGGAGACGAGCCCTGCCAGGACCACGGGCACCGTCATGAGCTCGGGACGCGAGACGAGGATGAGCGGAACGAGCAGCTCGTGCCAGGACAGGATGAAGAGAATGACGCCGCACGCGGCCAGTCCCGGCGCGGACAGGGGCAGCACCACGCGGAGGAAGGCCTGCCAGCGCGTACACCCATCGATGCGCGCCGCGTCTTCCAGATCGGGTGGAAGGGCGGCGAAGTACGGCACGAGGATCAGGACGGCGTACGGCAGGAGCAGCCCCACCTCAGCCACGATGACGCCGGCGAGCGAGTTCAAGAGGTTGTACCGCCGAAAGAGCACGTAGAGCGGCACCATGAGCACCACCAGGGGCACCATGCGACTGATCACGCTGGCCTGGAGCAGACCCTGGGTCCAGCGAAGTCGCAGCCGGGCCAGCGCATAGGCCGACAGGCTGGCCGCGGCGAGCGCGCC
>DASYQB010000170.1:0-2851 GCA_036005985.1 Candidatus Methylomirabilota bacterium
ACGACATGGGCGAGGGCGCCAAGAAAGCCGTCGAGCTGGCCCGATGAGTATTCTTGTCGACAAGGCCACGAAGGTTCTCGTCCAGGGAATCACCGGCAAGGAAGGCACCTTCCACGCCCTCCGCTGCAAGGAGTACGGGACGCAGGTGGTGGGCGGCGTGACGCCGGGCAAGGGCGGGACGACGCACGAGGGCTTCGCGGTCTGGAATACCGTGGCGGAGGCCGTGAAGGCCACCGGGGCAGACTGCGCGCTGATCTTCGTGCCTCCGCCCGCCGCCGCCGACGCCATCATGGAAGCCACCGACGCGGGCATGCCGCTCGTGGTCTGCATCACCGAGGGCGTGCCCGTCACCGACATGGTGCGCGTCAAGGCTTTTCTCGCACGACGGACGAGCCGGCTCATCGGGCCGAACTGCCCCGGTCTCATCTCTCCCGGCAAGGCCAAGATCGGGATCATGCCCGGGCACATCCACAAGGAAGGGCCCATCGGAGTCGTCTCGCGTAGCGGCACCCTCACCTACGAGGTGGTGCATCAGCTGACCCAGCGTGGCCTCGGCCAGTCCTCGTGCGTGGGTATCGGGGGCGATCCGGTGAACGGCACCAGCTTCATCGACGTGCTCCGCCTCTTCCAGGACGACGCGCAGACGGAAGCGATCATGATGATCGGGGAGATCGGCGGCACGGCCGAGGAAGAGGCGGCGGCCTACATCAAGGCCCACGTGACCAAGCCCGTCATCGGCTTCATCTGCGGGCAGACCGCGCCTCCCGGACGGCGCATGGGCCATGCCGGGGCCATCATCGCGGGGGGCAAGGGCACCGCGGCCGAGAAGATGAAGGCCATGGAAGCCGCCGGCATCACCACCGTGAAGAGCCCCGCCGACATGGGTCTCACCGTGGCCCGCGTCGTCGGCAAAAAATAGCTTTCGGAAAGGACGACGAACCCCTCATGCCTGTCGAGCGCACGCTGACTATCATCAAGCCCGACGCGGTGGCCAAGAACGCGGTGGGGCAGATCATCGCCCGCTTCGAGCAGAGCGGTCTCAAGGTCCTCGCCGCCCGGCTCATCCATCTCACTCCCACCCAGGCGGGAGGCTTCTACATCGTGCACAAGGAGCGCCCCTTCTACGCGAGCCTGTGCGCCTTCATGACCCAGGGACCGTGCATGCCCATCGTGCTGGAGGGGGACAACGCCATCGCGCGCCTGCGCGACCTCATGGGCGCCACCGATCCCGCCAAGGCCGCCCCGGGGACGATCCGGAAGGATTTCGCCTCGTCCATCGAGGCCAACGCCGTGCACGGTTCAGACTCGCCGCAATCGGCGGCCTTCGAGATCCCGTACTTCTTCGGGACCATGGAGATCTTCTCGCGCTAGGGCGACGGCGCTCAGCGCTTGAGGTGCCGATCCAGGAAGCGCATGGCGTCGGGCACGAAGAGGGGATAGCCCTCGGGACGCGAGAAGAGGTAGTGCCCGTTCTGCTGGAACTCGGGATAGACCGTCATCTCTACCCGCTTGCCCGCGAGCTTGAGGTCCTTCTCGAGCTCGCGGCCCACGTCGCGCTCGAGCAGCATGTCGTTCTTCGACCACAGGATGAGCACGGGCACGTGGATGCGCCGCGCCGCTTCCTCCCAGATCCCCTGGAGCGGCCCCCACGCTTCGTCCACCCCACGGTAGCCCCTCTGCCGGTAGCCGCCCGCCATGGAGATGAGTGCCTTGAAGCGCGGGTCGCGGGCGGCCGCCATGACGCTCACGAGCCCACCCAGGGAGACGCCGCCCACCCCCACGCGCTCCTTGTCCACGTAAGGCAGGCTGCTCAGGTAGTCGAGAGCGGCGATGACGTCGCCCGCTTCCTCCTCGGCGCCGCGCATGACGTCCGCCGCGCTCCGGTCGAGGTCCCCGAGCGACCCCTCGTTCTGCGTATAGGTCGAGGCAGTCCCTTCGGAGCCCTTGTAGCCGCGACGGGCGAGCAGGAGGACGACGTAGCCGTTGCGGACCAGCGTGTCGGACAGGGAGTCTCGAGCGATGGACGTCCACGGGCTACGCCGGGCTTCCTCGATGGTCATGGACCCGTGATTCTGGATATAGACGGGATAGGGGCCGTCACCGATGGGCCGGCCGAGGAGGGCACGAAGCCTGAGCTCGCCGCTCGGTATGGTGACGACCTCGGTGAGGTAGGCGTCCGACGGCGGGGCCGCCGCGGGCCGCGGGCACGCGAGGAGCAGCGCCGCCGCCACGAGAAGTATCTTCACACGGTCAGTATAAAACCGTTGCCGGCGGGAGCGGCCGCCACGTGAGCGACCCGACCTTCCCCGCCGTCCTCGGCACGCGCCAGCGCTGGATCGCCGGCCTCGTGGGCATCGGTCTCGGCTTCGTGCTGCCATTCATCCTCAGCGTGATTCTCGTGGCCACGAGCGGCGATATGGCCTTGCTCGTGCTGCCCCTGCCGTTTCTTTTCGCCCTGTGGGCGATCCAGGGATTCGCGCCCGCCGGCTTCACCCTGGAGCCGGCCGGCGTGCGGATCGAGCGCCGCTGGCTCCCGCGGCTCATTCCCTATGTCGCCATCCAGGAGGTCGATCGCGAGCGGCGGGCGGTGGGTGGGCTGGGCGCGGTGGGGCTCAACGGTCTCTTCGGATCACAAGGGCCCCGGTGGAACCCTCGTACGGGCTGGCACTATCTCGCCATCGCCAACACCACCGACCTCGTGTATCTCCACACGCGGGTCGGCCTGATGGTGCTGTCCCCGAGCCGGCCCGACGAGTTCTGCGCCGAGCTTCGACGACGGATTCCCTCCGCCGATCCAGCCTGAGGAGGTCCGGCGACGATCAGCGGCGACCGGGCGCCGACGAGGCGGGGG
>DASYQB010000171.1:0-13957 GCA_036005985.1 Candidatus Methylomirabilota bacterium
GCCTGGCCTTCTTGTGCATGTTTGTGCTCGATGCGAATATGGGCGCCATGGCTCGCCCCTCCTCCGCCAAGGCGCGCGCGCGTGGGCGCCATCGTGCCCGCGATGGCGCGCGGGAAGGCGTCGCCTCATTTCGGCTCCGCCCACCTTCCGCGATGGGGGGAGATGGTCGAGTGTCCGTGAGATCGCAGCTCGGTTGACGACTCGTCAGCGGGTGCTGCTCATGGCGCTGTTGTGCACAGCGGCGATGGTCTATGCCATGCCGGTGGGCCGTCGCCCCATCGGGCTCCAGGATGAGGCACGCGTGATGCTGCTTGCGGAGGACACGCTGCGCCACGGGTTCCGGCTGCCGGCACGGGTGCGGGAGGTGCCGTACCTGAACAAGCCGCCGCTGTTCTTCTGGAGCGTCGCGTTGGCCGCCCTGCCCGCTGGCCGCACCTCGGATCGTAACGGCCCGATCCCGTCCATCGTCGCAGCGGTCGCGGCCCTGCTCGGTGTGTTCGCCATCGGACGGCAGCTCTCGGGCATTCACACCGGGTTCATGGCTCTCGCCGTCCTCGCCACCAGTCCGGGCTTCTTCCAGCACAGCCATCAGGTCCTCCCCGACATGATGTTCGCCGCGTGGCTGACCTGGGCCCTCTTCTTCTTCCTGCGCCAGCTAGAGTCGCTCCCTTCTCGGCGTGCGCCCCTGGTGGGCTTCTACTTCTGCGTGGCCGGAGCGCTCTGGACAAAGGGACTGCCGTGCCTCATGGTCATCCCGGCCGCCGTGGCGGCCGTCGCTGTCACTAGCGGCGTCCGGAAGCTGCCGTCGTTCCGACCGGTGACTGGACTGGGTCTGGTCGCGCTGACCGCGCTGCCGTGGGCCGTGCCCTACTTGCGGACGCCGCCGGACCTCGAGGGCAGCCAGGCCGTCAGCGTCTGGCAGGGCCTGATCTGGTACCTCGACCATTTCCGACACCACCCGTCCCTCCTTTTCGTGGACGGACTCATCGAGTTCTTGCCCTGGACGTTGTGGCTCGTCCCGGCCGCCGTCTGGTGGTGGCTCACCCCGGATCGCCAGGCGTACCGGCCGGTGCTCGCCTGGATGGCCGTCTTCCTCGTCCTCCTGGGGCTGAGCGTCCAGCAACGCGCGCGCTATATGCTTCCCGTCTATCCACTGTTCGCATTGTTCGTGGCCGCGTCAGTGACGGCAGCGGGATCGCGCGCCCGATCCCTGCTCAGGATTCACGCCACGATCCTCGTCGCCATGCTCGCCCTGGCGTTGACCGTGGGAGGATGGCTTCTCCTTGCCCCGCGGCCCATCGGGGGGACCTCGATGTCCGCCTTCGTCTCGGCCACGCCGTGGGAGCGCGCAGGACTCGTGGGGTTCGTCATCGTGGGCCCCGTGATCGCCCTGCGGGCGCTCCGGGTTCATGGCTCGCCGGGGCAGGCCCTCGCATGGATAGCCGCCACCCTGGCCCTCGTCTTCCTCCTCGGCGCCAGGATCTATTCCACCAGCCTGGCGCCGGCCACTCCGATCCGGGCGTTCGCCGACCAGGTCCGCGGTTCCCTCGAGCGCGACGCTCCGATCATGGCCTTCCCTGACGCGAGCCTGATCTTCGATCTCTACCTCGATCGCTCAGTCGTGGAGGTGCCAAGGCGTGACAGGGTCGCCCGCCGCCTCGCGGGCCCGGCCGCCGGTGAGGTGCTCATGCGGGTGGGCGACTGGGAGTACTTTCGCCGGTCCGCTCATCCGACCTGGTGCGCGATAGGGGACGTGAAGGTGGAAACGCGGTCCTACGTACTCCTCGGCTCCTGCCGTTGAATCGACCCATGCCCCCGGCCTCCGCCGACATGCTGGAGCTCACGGTGATTCTCCCCGTCTTCAACGAGATACAGAATCTCGCCCTCCTCTGGCCGGAGCTGATCGGTGTCCTCGAAGCACACTGGCGCCATGTCGAGGTCATCTTCGTCGACGACGTGAGCACGGATGGCAGCACGGATTGGCTCCGGGAGCTTGCCCGCCAGGATGGGAGAGTTCGACACGTCCGCTTCGCGCGTCATGCCGGCCTCACCGCCGCCCTGGATGCCGGCTATCGCCGTGCCCGCGCCCCCATCGTCGTCACCATGGACAGCGACCTGCAGAGCGACCCTGCCGATATCCCGCGGCTGGTGGCTGCTCTGCAGGATGCCGATGCCGCCACCGGCTGGCGGGTCCATCGCCACGACAGGTGGCTCAAGCGGCTCTCTTCACGGATCGCCAATTTCATCCGCAATCGGATTACCCGGGAAACGGTGCGCGACAGCGCCTGCACACTCCGGGCGATGCGGCGGGCCTGCACGGCCGCTCTGCCCCCCTATGACGGACTGCACCGCTTCGTTCCCACCCTCCTGCGAATCGCCGGCTACCGGGTGGTGGAAGTACCGGTCACCCATCGAGCGCGCCGCTTCGGCGAATCGAAGTTCGGGGTGCGCAATCGGGCCTGGCGAGCCTTCCGGGATCTTCTCTTCGTGCGCTGGATGCAGCATCGGGTCCTTCGGTATGCGATCGAGCCGGCGGCGGAATCGGTGCGTCCCTGCGCCAATGACCCTGCCCCGCCGTCGCCACCGGTAGACAGCTCACGCCTCGGGAGCGTCCGCACTCCGTAAAGCGATCCCCGTAACTCCTCGCTACGGTCGGTAGAAGCGGCGCATCTCCTGGCGGGCGGCGCGCAGGCGATCGCGAGGAAGCGCCGTGTTGTGAACCAGCCGATAGTTCCCGTCGCGAATCTCGTAGCTGGTGGGAGACACGATGGTCAGCCGGTCGGGCTCGACGAGGGCGAAGCTGCGATGGTTGGCGGCAATGAGCCAGTCCCACGGCCGGCCGTCGAAGAGATCCTGGCCGCTCGCATAGTCCGAGGGTGGATTCGTGCAGCCGAATACGCCGCGGAGCAGGGTGGGCGCCATGTCGAAGTGAGAGGTGCGGCGCGCGACACGGCCGGGGGGCCGACCCGGCCAGCGTATGAGGAGCGGGGTATGCAGCTGAAGCTCGCTGTACGCGGTGTTGTGCCCCACAAAGCCCAGTCCATTTTCGTCGAACTCCATACCGTGATCGGAGGTGACGACGATCACCGTGCTGTCGAGGAGGTTTCGACGCTCGAGATCGTCGAGCATGCCGCGGAGCAATTCATCGATGAACCGGAGGCCGGTGAGATAGCGGGCACGCTTCACGATCTGGATCGGGGCGCCCGGCGGAACCGGCACCACGGAGGGGTAGTCGTCGGGCGGCTCGAAAGCCACCGCGGCGTCGTAGTAGAGGAATCCGAAGAAGGGCCGTGACGGGTCGCGCTGGCCGAGCCATTCGTACCACTCAGCGGTCAGGGTGCGGTCCCGCCCGCTCGATTTGGGATAGGGCGAGATCGTCTCGCGGCGCAGATTCGGTATGCGGGCCAACGCCGTCCGATCGAGCTGGAGCACCCAGGTGTACACGGGCGCGCTCACGAAGAGGCCGAGCTGGTAATCGTATTTCCGGAAGAGGTCCATGAGCACCGGGGGCTGGGCGACATCGGCGAAGGCGTCCCAGTAGGTGCCAGGCAGGCTGTAGAAGAGCGAGAACATGCCGGCGCGCGAGGCGATGCTACCGCTGAAGTGGGCGTCGAAGCGGACGGCGCTTTGGGCGAAGGCGCTGAGAGTAGGGGCGACGGCGGGAGCGAGGGCGTCGGCGCGCATGCCGTCGATGACGACGAGGAGGACATTGAGCCTCGGCGAGGGCGGATCGCAGCGCAAGGGCGCCAACGGATAGCGGAGCCCACCGTCCGAGGGCCGACCCATGGCGGCCACGCGCCTGTACTCGCGAACACGCGCCTCGTTCACGAGGCCGAGCCTCTCCATCCGCCGCGAATCCTTGAGCGGGAAGTACAGGGGCAGATAGCGGGTGAAGGCAGTCACCGGCGCGTAAGAGTGCGCCTCGGCCCACGCGTGGATGACATGACTGGCGAGGAAGCAGCCGGCGACCGCGAGCGCAAGAAAGAGGCCCCAGCGGTGCCTCGCGGGGAGCGCGGTGCGCGTCCAAACCCAGCGGGCCAGCACCGCCTCGACGCCCAGGCCGAGGAGGAAATAGACGGCGAGGGCCATCCAGGTCCTTGGCTCGAACAGGGTGAGGGTCAGGAGGTCGAGGTGGTAGCGGTTCCCCGCGAAGACCGAGGTGTCGAGCAAGAGAAGGCTGGCCACGGCTCCGCCGAGGACAATAGCGAGCGGCACGATCACCTGAGGCCGCGGGATCAGCAGCGTCAGGGGGAGGAGCAGGAGGAGCGAAAGACAGGCGAGCGCGCCCATGTGACCGAGGAAGGCGATCAGCGCGTAGATCCAGCCCGTCGACGGCGTGAGTCGTGAGTAGTACCAGAGATAGCGCAGGCCGATGAGGGCGAAGAGTGCCGTATTGACGAGAGCAAACCAGCCCGCCCAGCGGTAGAGCCGTCTCCGGGAAGTCATCTATTTGTAGAACCGGCTCATCTCACGCAGCGCGGCCCGCAGGCCGTCCCGGGGGAGGATCGGGTGGGGGACGAGACGATAGTTGCCGTCGCGAACCTCATAGGCGTGCTGGAGGACGACGGTCACCCGACCGGGCTCGATCAAGGCGTAGTCGGTGTAGTCGGTGGTGATGAGCTGATCCCACTGCGCGTCAGTAAAGAGGTCGTGACCGCTCGCGTAGTCGGAAGGCGGATTGGTGCAGTGGAAGAGACCGCTGACCAGGGTGGGTGACACGTCGAAGTGAGAGGTGCGGCGATCGACGCGCCCCGGCGGTCGACCTGGCCAGCGGATCAGGAGGGGAGTGCGGAGCTGGGAGCCGGTGAAGGCCGTGCCGTGCCCATCGAAGCCGAGGCCGTTTTCATCGAACTCCATGCCGTGGTCCGAGGTGACGACGATCACCGTACGCTCGAGGAGCTTCCGGCGCTCCAGATCGTCGAGGACCTGACCGATCAGGGAGTCGACATAGTGCATGGCGGTGAGATAGCGCGCGTGGAGCTGGCCCTGCACGGTGGCTCCCGGCGGGACGGGAACGACCAGCGGAGAATTCTTCGGGGGCTCGTTGGCCACCACCGCGTTGTAGAGGAGAAATCCGAAGAAAGGCCGCGACGGGTCTCGCCGGCCGATCCACTCGAGCCACTCCTCGGTCAGGGTCTGGTCGCGACCGCTCGATCCCGGAAGCGGCGAGATCGTCTCGAGTCGCAGGTTCGGCACGCGGGCGAGGGCAGTTCGATCGAGCCCGACCACGCGGCTGTACACGGGTGAGCTCGCGAAGATGCCGAACTGATAGCCGTACTGTCTGAACAGGTCCATGAGAACCGGCGGCTGAGCCTGCTCGGCGAACACCTTCCAGTAGGTCGCAGGAAGACCGAAGAACAGGGAGAACATGCCGGGGCGCGAGACATTGCCGCCGCTCCAGTGCTGATCGAACCGGACGGCGCTCGGCGCGAGCGCGGCGAGCCTCGGCGCGGGAATCGGCGCGAGCGCGTCTGCACGCATGCCGTCGACCACGATCAACATGACGTTGAGCAAAGGCGGTAGCGGATCGCATCTGAGGGGAGCCTGCGGGTAGCGCAGGGCGTCCCCGGGACGGCCCGCGAGGGTGGCGGCCATGCTCTCCTCGCGGGCCCGGGCCTGGTCGACGAGGCCGAGTTTCACGAGGCGACGAGAATCTCTGAGCGGGGAGAACCACGGCAGGTACCGGGTGAATGAGGTCACGGGCACGTAGAAGTGCGCCTCGGCCCAGAGGTGGATCAGGTGGCTGGACACGAAGCACACCACGATGGCGAGGGCGACATAGCGCCCGATTCGCCTCCGCGGGACGCGCTCCGTGCGCTTCCACACCCACCGCGCGAGCATGGCCTCGATGACCACGGCCACGAGAAAATACAGGGCGACGAAGGCCCAGGTCGCGGGCTCGAGCAGGGTGAAGGTGAGGACGCCGAGGTGGTACCGATTCTCGGCGAAGAGCAGGCTGTCCAGCACAAGGAGGCTGAGCACGGCGCTGCCCACCATCACGCCGAGGACGTGGACGAGCCGCGGTCGCGGGAGGAGGAGGATGATAGGGACGAGGCACAGCAGCGGGACAAAGGCGAAGGCCGACATCTGGCCCACGAAGGCGAGGAGGGTGTAGATCCAGGCCACCGAGGGGCCAAGGGTGGCGTAGTACCAGAGATAGCGAAGGCCCACGAGGGCGAGGAGGGCGACGTTGACGAGGGCGAACCAGCCCAGCCAGCGGAGCAACCGGCGTCTCGTGGTCACCTCGTGAAGCTGGCGGGGGGCGGCTCGACTCGCGACATGCGGGCCGATCCTGCCAGAGTCCTCGGGGCAGGTCAAACAAAAGCCTCGAATTGACCTCCCTCACTCGGTCTGGCACGATCGACGCCGTGCACGATCGCTCACCCGCCATCGCCTCCGCTCGCTTGTCCAGCGCGGATCCGCGATGACCACGACGACGGCGGAGGCCTCCGCCACCCCGGAGCAGGACGCGCCCATCAGCGCGCTGCGCCGGTGGGCGATCACCGTGACGGTCATGACGGTCACCGTGATGCAGGTGCTCGACGTCACCGTGATCAACGTGGCGCTCCCGCACATGCAGGGATCGCTCTCCGCGGGCGTGGACGAGATCTCCTGGGTGCTCACCTCGTATCTCGCCGCCAACGCCGTCGTCCTGCCCGCCACGGGCTGGCTCGCGGGCATCCTGGGCCGCAAGCGCTTCTTCCTCCTCTGCACGGTGGGCTTCACTCTCGCCTCGGCGCTGTGCGGGCTCGCGCCGAACCTGAACGTGCTCCTCCTCGCGCGGGTGCTCCAGGGCATCGCGGGGGGACCGCTCATGCCGCTCTCCCAGGCCATCATGTGGGAGATCTTCCCCTTCCGGCAGCGCGGGATGGCCATGGCGGTGTGGGGCATGGGCATCATGATGGCGCCCATCTTCGGACCGACCCTCGGCGGCTGGATCACGGACAACTGGTCCTGGCGCTGGACGTTCTACATCAATTTGCCCATCGGGGTCCTGGGCTTCTTCGCGGCCGGCGCCATTCTCTTCGACCCGTCCTACCTGCGCAAGCCGGGGAAGATCGACGTTCCCGGTCTCTGCCTCATGGTGATCGGGTTCCTCTCTCTCCAGCTCTTCCTCGATCAGGGCGAGCGCTACGAATGGTTCGACTCGAACTTCATCGTGATCCTCGGGTTCACGGCGGTGGTCGCCCTCATCGGCTTTCTCGTGCGCGAGCTCACCGCGGAGGAGCCCATTCTCGATCTGGGCGTCTATCGCGACCGCAACTTCGCCGCGGCCAGCGTGATCATGGTCTTCGTCATGTTCGGCTTCTTCTCGAGCATGGTCCTCCTCGCCCTCTTCACCCAGAAGGTCCTCGGCTACGACGCCTGGACCTCGGGCCTCGTCCTCGCCCCGGGCGGGGTGGGCAATCTCCTCTCCCTGATCATCGCGGGCCGCCTCATCAATCGCATGGACCAGCGGATCCTCCTCTTCGTCGGCTGCATGCTCAACGCGTGGGCGGCCTGGAACATGTCCGTGCTCACGAGCAACGTGGACTACTGGGCTCTTGCCTGGCCGCGCTTCGTGCAGGGGCTCGGGGTGGGCTTCATCTTCGTGCCGCTGAACGCGGTTGGCCTCGCCACCATCCCGCGCATCAGCATGGGCAATGCCACCGCGCTCCTCAACGTGGTGCGCAACCTGGGAGGCGGGGCAGGGGTGGCGGTGGTGAGCATGCTCCTGGCCCGGCGGACGCAGGAGCATCAGTCCACCCTCGTTCCCCACGTCAATCCCTTCGACGCGGAGACGGCAGCCCGCCTGTCCGCGTGGGCGTCCCACTTCGGCGCTCACGGAGCCGACAGCTTCACCGCGCAGCAGCGCGCCCTCGCTCGGGTGTACCAGGAGCTGACGCAGCAGGCCCAGGTCCTCGCCTTCGCCGACGACTTCTGGCTGCTCTTCGTGCTGTTCAGCGGGACGATCCTGCTCCTGCCTCTCCTCGAGCGCGTGCGCACGGGTCCGCCCACCGCGAGCAGCAGCGTGCACGCAGACGACGCGCCCGCTCCCGTGCACATGGAATAGCGCCGCCGTGACTTCCGGAGGAACGCCGATGCGGGTCGCCGCCATCGAGGTCAGCCACTGGCACTCCCTCTACGACGCAGCCTACCTGCGCATCCTGTCCGGGATCCCCGGGGTGAAGCTCGTGGGCCTCCACGATCCCGACGCGGCGGTGGCGGCCAAGCGGGCCCGGGAGCTCGGCTCGCCGCCCGTCTTCACCGATTACCGCGAGATGCTGGACAAGACCAAGCCGGACTTCGTGGTCGCCCTCGGCCGCCACAGCAGAATGGCGGAGACCGCCGTCTACCTCCTCGACCGCGGCGTGCCGTTCATGATGGAAAAGCCCATGGGCCTGCACGCGGGCGAGGTGAGTCGCGTCGCGGACAAGGCGGCCGCGCAGAAGGCCTTCGTGGCCGTGGCGTTTCCCCAGCGCTATTCGCCGTTCGTGGCCCGGGCGCGCCAGATGCTCGCCGAGGGACGCTTCGGCACGCTCTCCCATCTCTACTTCCGGCTCAATCGCCCCACCTCGGCGCGCTACCCGGCCTGGGACTCGCCGTGGATGCTCGACCCCGCGCAGGCGGGGGGCGGGTGCCTGCGCAATCTGGGCTCGCACGTCCTCGATCTCTTTCTCCTCCTCACCGGTGAGGAGGCCAGGGTCACGGGGGCGCAGCTCAGCGCGCGCGCCCTCGGGCAGCGGGTGGAGGACTTCGCCTCGGTGCTCCTCCGCTCGACGAGCGGTGTGCTGGGTACGGTGGAGATCGGCAATACCGTGCCGTATATGGGGAGCGACAGCGAGTGGAAGATGGCGGGGCGCGACGCGATCCTCGTGTATGACCACCACGACACGATGCGGCTCATCACCGCGGGGGGCGAGGAGACGATGTCGGCCCCGCCGGCCGAGGCATTGTACCCGACGGCGGTGCGTGACATCGTCGACCACTGGCGGCGCGGTCTGCCGCCGCCGGTGAGCGTGCACGACTGCCTGCGCGTGGTGCGACTCATCGATCAGGCCTACGATCTGGTAACGCGGACGTGACCCAACCCTAGCGCGGAGGAGATCCATGAGACTGGGCGGGAAGGTAGCGATGATCACGGGAGGGGCCCACGGCATGGGCCAGAGCGAGGCCGTTCTCTTCGCCCGCGAGGGGGCGATCGTGGTGGTGGCCGACGTCATGGAGGCAGACGGCGGGCAAGTGGCGGCGAAGATCAATGCCGACGGAGGCAAGGCACAGTTCGTGAAGCTCGACGTGTCGAGCGAGCTCGACTGGCAGGAGGCGGTGCGCACCGCCACCGGCGCCTTCGGACGGCTCGACATCCTCGTGAACAATGCGGGGATCAGCGGATCGCACGATCCGGACACCCTGAGCACGTCGGCGTGGGACACCCTCCTCAACATCAACGCCAAGGGCGTGTTCCTCGGCATGAAGCACGCGGTTTCCGCCATGCGGCAAGGAGGCGGGGGAGCCATCGTCAACATCTCGTCCATCTCCGGCATCGTCGGCCAGGACAATCTCCACATGGGCTACAACGCCTCCAAGGGCGCGGTGCGCACCATGACCAAGTCGGCGGCCGTACAGTTCGCCAAGGACGGCATCCGCGTGAACTCGGTGCATCCCGGCTTCCTGCCGCCCATGCGCACGTCGAAGACCTCGGCCGATCCGGCCTGGCGGAAGCCCCTCCTCGACGCGGTGCCCATGAAGCGCGAGGGGCGAGTGGAGAAAGTGGCTTACGCCGTCTCTTCCTAGCCTCCGACGAAGCCTCGTACATCACAGGGGCAGAGCTGGTGGTGGACGGCGGCTTCGTGGCCGCCTGAGCGCTCGCCCGGCCTCTATGGTCACGACGCGCATCGTGCTGGCCGCCGCCCTCCTTGCCGTGGGGTGCACGACGGCTTCTTCGCTGGCCCCCACCGCCGTCGCGCTCAACGCACTCGAGGGCACGACGTGGCAGGCCGAGGAAATAGAAGGAACGGGCGTGCTGGATCGCGCACCGTCCACCATCGTCTTCGACGCCGGCCGGAAGATCGCCGGGCGGGCCGGCTGCAACCGCTACTTCGGGAGCTTCCAGCAATCGGGCGACGCGGTGACGATCAAGCCGACAGGCTCCACGCGCATGGCCTGCCCGCCGGACGTCATGGATCAGGAGGGCAAGTTCCTCTCGGCGCTGGAGGCGGTGAGGATGGCTCGCCGCGAGGGCGACAAGCTCCTGCTCCTCGACGGCGGCGGTCGCGTCCGGATGCGGCTTACGGCTATCCCGCGGCCCTCCGCTCGCCTCGGATTGACCTCCACGAGAGCTTCTGTCACGATCGGCGCGGCGAATTCCTGAGGGAGGACGTGACGATGACCACGAGCACGCTCAGCATCGACGATCTCCGATCGCATATCGGACGGAGCATCACCTCGACCGACGTGATTCATGCCGGACCCGCCAATCTGCTCCGGCTGGCCTTCGCCCGCCCAGAGCCCGAGCTCAAGCCCGGGGACGCGCTGCCCCCGGCCTGGCTCGTCCTCTATTTCCTGCCGCGCTTCGGTCCCGACGAATTGCGCCCCGACGGCAGCCCGCGCGATGCGGGGGTGGTTCCGGCCATGCCGCTGCCGCGACGCATGTTCGCGGGGGAGAGCGTGCGCTTCCACCGCGCGCTGCATATCGGCGACGCGGTCCGGCGCGAGACGGAGCTGGCCGACATCAGCGTCAAGAGCGGCGGCACGGGAACCCTCGTCTTCGCCACGGTGGCCAGTCGCGTCTTCGGCCCCGACGGCCTCGCCCTCGAGGAGGAGCGCCGCACCGTGTTCCGCGAGGAAGTGAAGGCCGGCGAGCGTAACCAGTCCCCGCGCCGCGACGCGCCGCCCGCCGACGTGAAGTGGCGTCGCCGCGTGACCCCGGATGCCGTGCTCCTCTTCCGGTTCTCCGCCCTCACCTTCAACAGCCATCGCATTCACTATGACCGCACCTGGGCCATGGAGACGGAGGGCTACCCCGGCCTCGTCGTCCACGGGCCGCTCACCACCGCCCTCCTGCTCGACTTCGCGCGCGACAGCAACCCGGGCCGCGCCATCCGCTCCTACACCACGCAGGCGCGGGCGCCCCTCTTCGACACCGCGCCCTTCGAGCTGGTCGGCCGCCCCAGCGCGGACGGGCACGGCGCCCAATTGTGGGCGGTCACCCCCGAGGGCACCATCGCGATGAGCGCGGAAATCGGACTCGACTGAGAGGACTCTCGATGCTGCGTGACGTTCCGGCTGGCGGGTATCGGTTCATGCCTGGTATCAGCGCGTTCTCCTGCGGCGTGGTGGCCACCGCGGGCTGGGAGATCGTCCACGCCACCCTGGCCGCGCCGGTGCCGTGGCGGGAGGGGTTCGCGCGCATCGACCGGCACCTGAGCGAGGCGGGCCGCCCTCGTGCCGCGCTGTGCGGGATCGAGCTGCGGAGTCCCGCGCCGTTCAGCTTCGGTGGCTTCGACGACTTCAACCAGGGCTACCGCTCGCTCCTCGCGGAATGGAAGATCCTGGTGGGCGACGAGAATCCCATCCCGCGCACCAACGTGGCTCCGGTGGCCGGCGCGCCGCCCGTGCCCTCACTCTTCGCCTTCTCCTACACGGTGGCGGGCACCACGGCCGCGCCGACCTTCGTGGTGGCGGGGGCAGGCGAGCTCAGAGAGCGCGCGCAAGGCCTTGAAGGCATCGTGCGGGCGGGGGAGACCACGCCCGACGCCATGCGCGAGAAGGCGCGCTTCGTGATGACGACCATGCAAGAGCGCCTGCACACGCTCGGCGGCACGTGGGATCGGGTCACCGCCATCGACATCTACACCGCCCACCCGATTCATGGAGTCGTCCAGGACGAGATCCTTCCCGTGGCCGGCCCCGCTGCCATTCGCGGCGTGCACTGGTATCCCAGCCGTCCGCCCATCCAGGGGCTCGAGTACGAGATGGATCTGAGCGGGGTGCAGCGGAAGCTGGTGCTGTACTGACCGCGACGCTGATCCCCTTCGCCGGCCTCGCGGTGTCGCCCTGGCGGAATGGCGCGGGACGCAAGGCCGACATCGCCGCGGGGCCCGATTGGCTGGTGGGATTCGCGTGGCTCGATGCGGACGCTCCGTTCTCCGACTATGCCGGCCATGACCGGACCATCACTCTCGTCGAAGGTCCGGGCTTTGCTCTCGACTTTGGGCCCGCGCATCCCGCCCTGCTCGCGCGGCGTCCATTCGTGCCCGCAGCATTTGACGGGGGCTGGCCGGCGCGCTGCCGGGTGCCCGACGGGCCCTGCATGGTGCTGAATGCCATGACGGCCCGCAAGGGGTGGACTCATCGGGTGGCGGTGGCCACGGGGCCGGTGCAGGTCAAGCCCGCTCCGGGTGGCGTGGCATTTCTTGTGGTGCTCGAGGGTAGCGCGAGCATTGACGGGGAGACGGCGGGTCCGCGGGATGCGTTTCGCGTCGAAGGCGTCGCCGCGTTCGAGGCTGGGGCGGCTGCGCGCGTGGCGCTGATCGGCATTGATCCGGTGACACCGCGAGGTTAGTACCACCCTCACCCTAGCCCTCTCCCTCATGCTACGCTCGGCGCGGCATCTTTCACAGCGAGGGGCGATCATGCGCTACCGTCCGTTCGGCCGTACCGGATTGCAGGTGTCCGCGGTTGGCTTTGGCTGCTGGCCCATGGCGGGTGACCGCTACGGGGCGATCGAGGACGATGAAGCCGTCAAGGCCATTCATCGCGCCCTCGATCGCGGGGTGAACTGCGTCGACACCGCGCCCGCCTACGGGGCCGGCCACTCCGAGGAAGTGGTGGCGCGCGCCCTCGAGAAGCGCCGTCGCGACGTCATCCTCGTCACCAAGTGCGGGGTGAAGGTCCCGCCGCCCGGTCAGCCCGGCCCGCTCCGCGACGCGAGCCGCGCCAACATCCTCGCCGAGGTCGACGCGAGCCTCAAGCGGCTTCGTACGGACTGGGTCGACGTGCTCCTCGTCCACTGGCCGGATGCCGGTACGCCCTTCGAGGAGACCATGCGCGCGCTCGAGGAAGTGGTCGCCTCCGGGCGCACGCGATTCGTCGGGGTGTCCAACTTCACCGGCGCCATGCTGGCGGAGTGCATGCGCACGCGGCGCGTGGACGTGTCACAGGTGGGCTATCACATGTTCGACCGGCGCCAGGAGCAGGAGACCTTCCCGTACTGTCTCCGCGAAGGGATCGGCGTCATGGGCTATGGCTCGCTCGGCCACGGGCTCCTCACCGGCGCCTTCACCACCGCCACCACCTTCGACACCGCGCGCGACTGGCGCGGGAACGGGGTGGCCTTTGGCCAGCCCATCTTCCGAGGCGACAACTTCCGGACCAATGTCGGCGTGGTCGAGCGGATCCGCCGCGAGGTGGCGGCGCCGCGCGGGGCGACGGTGAGCCAGATCGCGCTGGCCTGGGTGCTCGGTCACCCCGCCATCAGCACCGCCCTGGTGGGGGCGCGCACCCCGGCGGAAGTGGACGCCAACGACGCGGGCGCCGAGCTCGATCTCTCGGCGGAGGAACGCAAGGCCATCGAGGGAATCCTCGTCGGAGTGGCCGGGCGCGTGCGCGAGTTCACCCCGCTCCAGCCGGCGATGCAGCCGTGGGGCGAGGAGATTCCCGCGCGAAGCTAGAGGCCCGCTAGTCGATCCACGCCGGCCGCGGCGCCGTCTTCTGCGCGGCGAAGATCGAGCGGTAGCCGACCTGATCCCAGCGGGGTGGCAGGCGGGCTGGGTAGGGCTCCATGTGCACGTGCACCGCTTCCTGTCCGCGCACGAGCTCTCCCGTGTGCTTCGTGGGCGCGGGCGCGGGAGCCATGGCCAGCGCGTCGGCGGCCGAGTACACGTTGAGCAGCAGCGGTCGCATCCGCGATGAATAGTTCGCAGCCGAGCCGTGGACCACCCGACAGTGAATGAGCACCACGGTGCCCGCGGGTCCG
>DASYQB010000172.1:0-6159 GCA_036005985.1 Candidatus Methylomirabilota bacterium
TGAGGGGGCTCGGCTCGCGGGGGTTCTTACCTACCTGTCAGGAGTTCTTACAACCTTATTACCGACGAAATTCCGGGGGATCGAAATAGAGAGGCCGGGGACGAAGTCTGCCCATAGTCTTGGCTCCCTTGCCTCCGCGCAATGAGACGCCGGCGGTCGAATACGTGAAGCTGTAGCCTAGCCCTTACATTTCGAGGAATAGATATTGTCGATTGCCACCTAAATTGCTGTCAGACTGGCGATTCGAGAGGTGGTACGTCACTTGCTCTTATCTCACGTGACGACTGGTCTGCACAGATCGATCAAGGAGGTAGCGAGTTTGTCGATTCGGACGCTCATATCCAAGGGAACACCGGTCGCCCTGGCCGCGATGCTCTGGCTCGCGACGTCAGCCGAGGCCAGCACGAGCACCTACGTGATTCCAGGGGGAACGACGGTGGGGGGGCAGCCGGTGTCCGCCACTGCCACGTTCGTCACGTCAACGAACGATCTTCAGATCACGCTGACGAACCTCCAGAACAATCCCACCAGCATCATTCAGAGCCTCAGTGATCTGGCCTTCACGCTGAGCACAGGGCAGACGGTTGGCTCGCTGCTCTCGAGCTCGGCGCTCGAGAGGACAGTCAACGGTAACGGCACTTTCACGAACGGCTCGACCGTGTCGACCGGCTGGCAGCTCGAGACGTCCGGTTCCGGGCTCCGGCTCCACGTCCTCGGCACGCCCATCGGCCCTGCGCATACGCTCATCGGCGACTCCGGGGCGGGCAATCTGTACAGCAATGCGGGCGGAAGCATCGCCGGGAACGGCCCTCACAATCCGTTCATCACCGGCACGGCGACGTTCGATATCCAGATCATCGGCCTCATCGCTTCGTCACTCGTCAACAGCGCGACCTTTTCCTTCGGGACGACGGAAGGAGCGAATGTGCCTGGTGTGCCGCGGGTGCCTGGGCCGGCTACGCTCCTCCTTTTGGGATCGGGGTTGGGGATCATCGGATTCCGCGGCTGGCGTCGTCGTCAATAGCGGGCCCGATCGCTCCCTCGTCACACCTGGGCGCCGGAAGTATTCGGCGCCCGAAGTTTTTCAGGGCGAAGCCTTGAGCATCCCAAGCTGAAAGCCCCCGGGCTCGCTCCGCTCAGAATATGGCGAGCGGGTGCGCGGGCGCGCCTGTGGCCCCGACCAGGCGCAGCGGGGTGGCCGTGAACATGAACTCGTTGCGTCCTTCCTCGGCGCAGGCCCGGGGGAGCCGCTCGGGATCCGAGTTGTCGATGAGGGCCAGGCCCAGGAAGGGAATGGCCAGGTGAGTGGACATGCCGAATCCGGGATACTGGCTGGGACGCTCGTCCATCATGTCCCACGCGATGCCCGCGATGTCCTTGGCGCGGAACCACTCGAGACAGGACAGGTGCAGGCCGGGATGGTCTGAGACGCGGGGCTTCCAGTCCGGGTTGTCGAGTCGGAACTTCTCGTCGCCGCTTCGCACCACCACCACGTCACCCGGCTCCACCTTGACGCCCGCGCGCCGCTCCGCCTCGTCGAGCTCGCGCGGGGTGACGGGGTGGCCCACCGTGACGTAGCCTTCCTTGCGCCCGGCTGCGATGTCGAGGAAGACGCCGCGGGTGGTGATGCCGCGCTCGAAGATGGGATCGATGGGGCACCACAGCGCGCCCTCGATGGTGAGACTCTCCGCGAACGGCCGGCCGTTGTAGAGCTCGCCGTCCCAGCCCACGTGGCAGAGCGCATCCACGTGGGTGATCCAGGAGCCGTGATAGACCATGTCGAAGCGGTCCAGCACCACGTCCACCCGCTCGCGCTTGGCGGGAAAGGTCATGTGGTACATGTACACGGGCCGCGGTATCACGTCGCGGGCGAGGGAGACGGTGCGGCCCTTCCTGACCAGCCGCTGCGCCTGCGCTTCCTTGGCCGGCGTGATGAGGTTGACGGTGCCGAGCTGGTCGTCGTGACCCCAGCGGCCCCAGTTGTTCAGCTCCTTGAAGTAGCCCTCGACGCGATCATGGCTGGGCAGCGCGGCATCGGCCATGGACGGATCCTTTCGTGAATGGTTGGTCGGCTACTTCGTTCCGCCACCCGGGGAGGCCGGCGGGTCGAAGGTGGTCATCACGCTCAGGCTGGCCGGACGAAGGCGAAGCGGTAATGCGGAGGCCACGCCTCGTCGAAGCCCTCGAGGCCGAGCTCACGCCGCCCCGCGTTGCTCCAGAGGCAGATCACATCCCGGCGGCCAAAGAAGCCGAACCACGGATCGTGGAGGAAGACCACGGGTCCCTCGATCTGTACGTCAGGGTATTCGATGCCGAAGTGCAGAGCGTCCTCGTAGGTCGGTCGCTCGAGACCACGCTGCGCCGCGGCGGAGGCGGCTTGGGCAGCGGTGGTCGGCTGATCGAATCCAAGGAGCGCGATCTCGCGCACCCGCTTCTCTCCGAAGCGCCCCGCGGGAAAGTTGTCTGAGGTGATGCACGAGTGCGCGTACCCATAGTGGCCGGCCGCCACCAGCTCCTCCGTGGATCGACCGTCGCCCGCCGTCACGCGATACACGGGAGAGGCCCTCGAAGCTACACACCGAGAAAGCGCTGCTGGATGTCGGGGTCGGCGCGGAGCTCGTCCGGGGTGCCCTCGAACTGGATGCGCCCCTGGTCCATGACGTAGAGACGGTGGGAGAGAGTGAGCGCGACTTCAAGGATCTGCTCGACGAGGAGAATGGTGGTGCCGCGCCGGTTGATCTGGCCGAGGATCTCCGTGAGGGTCTCCACGAGCAGGGGCGAGAGCCCTTCCGTCGGCTCGTCCACCAGCATGAGCTTGGGGCGGGCCACGAGGCCGCGCGCGATGGCGAGCATCTGCTGCTCGCCTCCCGAGAGCGACTTGCCCTTCTGCTCGTAGCGCTCGCGCAGGCGAGGGAAGTAGCCGAGCACCTCCTCGACGGCCGCTCCGTTGCTCTCGGCGGAGGACGTGGGCGAGCCGAGCAGGCCCAGCCGGAGGTTCTCGGCCACGCTCAGGTTGGGCAGGATGCGGCGCTCCTCGGGCACGTAGGCGATGCCCGCCCGGGCCACCTCGTGGGTGGGAAGCCGCGTCATCTCGCGGCCGTCGAAGGTGATGTGCCCGCCTCGCGGAGGAACGAGGCCCATGATGCTCCGCAAGGTCGTGGTCTTGCCCGCGCCGTTCCTGCCGATGAGGGTGACCACTTCTCCCGTGCCCACGGTGAGCGACACGCCCTGGAGAATGTGCGCTTCTCCGTAGTAGGTCTGCAGTCCCTCGAGGGCGAGGAGCGTCATTTGTTCGCGCCCAGGTAGGTCTGCTGCACGCGCGTGTTGGCGCGGATCTCCGCGGGACTGCCCTCCGCGAGCACCTGGCCCTGATGGAGCACGGTGATCCGGTCGGAGATGTTCATGACCACCTTCATCTTGTGCTCGACGAGGATGACGGTGCGGCCGGCCGCGATGCGGCGGATGAGATGGATGGTCTCGTCCGTCTCCTCGGGGCTCATGCCCGCGGTGGGCTCGTCGAGGAGGAGGAGGGTGGGGTCGGTGGAGAGCGCAATGCCGAGCTCGAGATGCCGCTTCTCGCCGTGGGACAGGTAGGCGGCGAGACGCTCGCGCTTGTCCCAGAGACCGACCTCCTTCAGGATGACGCCGGCCTTGTCGCGGATGGCCGTGAGGGCGGCCGCGCGCCCCCAGAAATTGAAGGAGAGACGGTAGGTCTGGGCGGCCACTCGGATGTTCTCCAGCACGGTGAGGTGCGGGAAGACATTGGTGATCTGGTAGGACTTGGAGACGCCCAGGCGCGACACCCGATGCTGGGGCAGCCCGGTGATCTCCCGCCCGTCGAACCAGATCCGACCCGACGACGGCGCCATCTCTCCCGAGATGAGCCGAAAGAAGGTCGTCTTGCCCGCGCCGTTCGGGCCGATGATCGAGCGAAGCTCGCCGCGCTCGACCTCGAAGTTCACGTGGGCCACGGCCATGAGGCTGCCGAAGCTCCGGGTCAATCGCTCGGTGCGGACGATGGGCGACGCCATGGTGGGGGGAACCGGGGCGTAACATAGCAGGGCGCTCTTTCAAGCGTCAAGGTGATCCCTCTCGCCGATCTATCCTCCGATCAGGGTCGGCGTGTACACGGCTTCGCGGCCCGTGATGCGCGCGCCGGCGCGAGTATAGATTCCCGCCACCGAGCTTCCCGTCAGGAAGACACCGAAGATCAGGTGACGCGCCTCAGTCCGCCAGCCTCGTGCGGTGGCCACGGGCACTCGCGCCCGCGTCACCTCGAGACGCTCCTGACACACCGCGGGGTTCTGGAGCAGCCGACGGCGATCGCGGGCATGGAGCTCGCTGGAGAAGTACACGCCGTGTCCCTCGTGCTCGAGATAGGGCTTGATCACGTACGGCCGTCCGTCGAGGCCCTCGGGGGTGAGCGCGGTGCGGGCGACGTAGCGGCGAATAGCCGCGGCCTCGGCGGGAGGAAAGAAGCCCTGGGCCTCGAGCTCCCAGCACAGCGCGAGAAAGGCCTTGCTCTGGGGAATCAGCGCATGCGCCCGGGGAAGCATGGCGATCTTCCCCTCGGCGGCCGCCTCGAGCAGCGGCGCCCATTGCGGCTCGGCCAGCCAGTGCAGGGGGTAGTAGCGGAAGAGGAGATCGAGCCGCCGGCCGGCCAACGTTACCTTTCCGCGCCGGACCGTCAGGTCCTCCGGCGTACCCATGTGAAGGCTCGCCTTCGGCAGGGCCCCTCGGGCCGCGCGGGCATGGGCGCGGAGCTGGTCGGCATCCTCGGGAGAGGCGAGCGTTCCGATGAGCCCGATGTCGAGCGGCCGGCTGGCGGCCCCGAGGCCCAGACACTGCTCCGCCTCGCGCTTCCAGCTCGCGGCGAGGGCGGGCCAGAAGCCGTGCGATGGTGGACTCGAGCCCGGATGAAGCCACGCGACCTCGCCCTCGATCGCGCCGGTCTCCCACAGTCCGGCCGGCGTGTCGCTGTTGATCTCGAGGAGCTTCCAGTGTCCATCCACCGTCCACGCCCAGTCGAAACGGGAGAGGAAGCTCCAGCGCTCCGCCGCGGCAGACGAAGCGCAGAGCGAGGCGAGACACTCGGGAATGCCGAGCACTCCGAGCAGGTCCGGGCGCTTGCCGAGATGCTTCAGAGCCCTCCCGACCGCGCCGCCCACCACCAGCGTGGCGTGAGCCAGCTCGTCCCACGCGCCGGGCGATAGACCGATCGCCGCGAGGGTGAAATTGGCGAGGCCGTCGGTCCACGGATTGGTGTAGCCGCGGAGAGCGCTGCCGTCGGCGATCTTCCGCCACGCCGGACCGATGCCGCGGCGGGGAGTTCCACGCTCGAAGTCGAGCAGCCTCGGCGCCGCCGTCCGCTCTCGGCGCCGGGCGAGGGGCGCCCACCAGACCAGGCTATCGTCGGTGAGAGGTGTCGGCTGGAAACGCGGGCAGAGGCCGGCGGGCCTCCCGGCCGCGAGATAGACGCCCCAGTTGACGTAACCCGGGCGCCCGCCGTCGGCAGACGGGAGCCAGCGTCGGCGCGGCGGCACGAAGGCCTGCACGATCCACTCGGCCGGAGCCATCGCCGCGGTGTCGAGTGCGGCCTGCCATTCTTCGACGGAGGCGAGCGCTCCCAGCACCACGCGCTCGGAGTAGCGCCCGAGCACGGGCTTGAGCACCCAGTCCTCCGGGCGGGCCCGGGCTCGCTCGAGCCAGCCGATCTGGGAGGCCAGGCCGGTGGGCGGCACGACGCGCTCGACGAGCACAGCTTCCGCGCGCGTGAGCCAGCGTCCGTCGCGGAGCAGCGTCCACAGCGCGGCGAAGCAGCTCTTGGCCTGCGCCACCACGGCCCGTGGCGGGTTGAGCCAGAGGACGCCGCTCTCGAGCAGAGCGCGCGCGGCGGGAAGCTCGTGAAGATACTCCGTCGGGTAGTGCCTCAGCACGATGTCCACGGGAAGGCCGTAAGCGGCGACGACCCCGTCTTCCACGGTCAGCGTGTGAGGGCCCACGACCTCCCATTCCCAGCCGAGGGCTCGGGCCTCGCCGCCGAACAGATACGCGAGCCGGAACTCCTCGCGGTGAGCGGGGTCGCAGAGGATGGCGAGACGTGGGCGACAGTGCGTGCCTCCGCTGTGTCCACGCCACGCGCCTGCCAGGGCGCGCCGG
>DASYQB010000173.1:0-9305 GCA_036005985.1 Candidatus Methylomirabilota bacterium
AGGCTGGCTCAGGTGGAGGACCTCGGCGGCCCGCGAGAAGCTCTGGAGCCGCACGATCTCGTGGAGGGTGCGGAGGTGGACGGGATTGATGGACATCGCTATCAGAATTTCTCATGAAAGTGATTAGAACAATCTATTTGACTGATGGCACACTTGCCGCGATCATGAGGCGGGAGGATCAACCTCATGGAGGCTATCGCCGTTCGTTTTGCTTCGCTGGATGATGCGCCCGCCATCTGCGCAATCTACAATCAGGGCATCGAGGACCGCCTGGCTACCCTGGAGACCGAGCTGCGCGACCCCGACGAGCGCCGTCTCTGGCTCCGCTCGCGCGGCCCGCGCCATCCCGTGGTGGTGGCGGAGTCGGGGACCGAGATCGTCGCGTGGGCCAGCCTCAACTCGTTCAACCCTCGCCAGTGCTACGACCACGTGGCCGACATCTCCGTCTATGTGGAGCGGAGCTGGCGGGGCAAGGGCGTCGGCCGCATGCTCCTCGCCCGTCTCCTCGAGCTCGGCCGGAGCGTGGGCTTCCACAAGCTGGTGCTCGCCTGCTTCCCCTCCAACAAGCCGGGCGTCGCCCTCTACGAGCGGATGGGGTTCGTCTCCGTGGGCGTCTATCGAGAGCAGGGTCTCCTCGACGGTCAGTGGGTCGACGTGCTGATCATGGAGCGCCTCCTCTAGCGTCGGTTTCGGTCGACGCGGGCCCACCCTCACCCCAACCCTCTCCCTCACCGAGGGAGAGGGAGCTTCGAATCCCTCCCCCCGGGGGAGGAGAGGGCAGGGTGAGGAGCGGCACGAAGGACGACGAGCGATCGTGAAGCGCGAGAGGCGGCCGGCGGAAGCCCCACATATAGGGTTGCCTTGACACTCAGGCCCGACAGAGCGTAACGTGTGGCCGCAATGCTCTCCGTCGCCCTAGGGGCCGATCACGCCGGCTGGGAGCTCAAGGAAGCGCTCAAGAGCTGGCTCCTCGAAGGTGAGTACCAGGTCCTCGACTTCGGTACTCACTCGCCCGACTCCGTGGACTATCCCGACTACGCGCAGCAGGTGGGCGAATCCGTGGCGATAGGAAAGGTGGATCGCGGTGTTCTCGTGTGCGGCACGGGTATCGGCATGGCCATGGCCGCCAACAAGGTCGCGGGCGTGCGGGCCGCCCTGTGCGGCGACACGTTCACCGCCCGCATGAGCCGCGAGCACAATGACGCCAACGTCCTCGCCTTGGCCGGGCGCCTCACCGACGCGGAGATGGGGCGGGCCATCCTCAAGGTCTGGCTGGAGACGGACTTCGCGGGAGGGCGCCACGCCCGCCGCGTGGACAAGATCATGGAGATGGACGCTCGCCGCGGGGCGGGCGAGAGCGGCCGATGAGCCGGCTCGAGCACGTCGATCCAGAGATCGCCAAGGCTATCCACGACGAGACGGTCCGCCAGTCGCGCAACCTCGAGCTGATCGCGTCCGAGAACTTCGTCTCCGAGGCGGTGCTGGAGGCGGTGGGCTCGGTGATGACGAACAAGTACGCCGAAGGCTATCCGGGCAAGCGCTACTACGGTGGCTGCGAGATCGTGGACATCGCCGAGGATCTCGCCATCAGCCGGGCCAAGGAGCTCTTCGGCGCCGAGCACGTCAATGTCCAGCCCCACTCGGGCTCGCAGGCCAACATGGCTGTGTACTTCACCCTCCTCAAGCCGGGTGATACCGTGCTCGGACCGAACCTAGCCCACGGGGGACATCTCACGGCGGGCAGCCCGATCAACTTCTCCGGCCGCTTCTACAAGATCGTTCCCTACGGCGTCACCAAGGATACGGAGCGCATCGATCTCGACCAGGTGCGAGACCTCGCGAAGCAGCACCGGCCCAAGCTGGTGATCGCGGGAGGCTCGGCGTTTCCTCGCGCCATCGACTTCAAGCCCTTTCGCGAGATCGCCGATGAGGTGGAGGCGGCGTTCATGGCCGATATCGCCCATCCCGCGGGGCTCGTGGCGGCGGGTCTCCATCCCTCCCCGTTGCCCTACGCCGATTTCGTCACCACCACTACCCACAAGACGCTGCGCGGCCCGCGGGGTGGCCTGGTCATGTGCCGGGAGCGCTACGCGAAGGACCTCGACCGGACCGTGCTCCCCGGCATACAGGGCGGCCCCCTCATGCATGTCATCGCGGCCAAGGCGGTGGCCTTCCGCGAGGCGCAGACGCCGGAGTGGCGGTCGTATCAGGGGCAGATCGTGAGAAACGCGCGAGCTCTCGCGGACGCCATGCTCGCCCGTGGCTACCGGCTCGTCTCGGGGGGCACGGACACTCATCTCCTCCTCGTGGACCTGACGGCCAAAGGCATCACGGGCAAGGACGCCCAGGAAGCGCTCGACCGGGCGTGGATCACCGTCAACAAGAACGGCATCCCATTCGACACCAAGGGCCCCATGGTCACGAGTGGCGTGCGCATCGGGACGCCCGCCGTCACCACGCGAGGCATGGCCGAGACGGACATGGTCCAGATCGCCGCCCTCATGGACCGCGTGCTCACCAATATCGGCAATACCTCGGTGGAAGCGGCGGTGCGCGGCGAGGTGCAGGAGCTCACCAGCCGCTTCCCGCTCTACCCGGAGCGCCTGAAATGAAATGCCCTTTCTGCGGCCACACCGAAGACCGGGTGGTGGACTCGCGGGTGGGCCGGGAAGGGGAGTTCATCCGCCGCCGGCGGGAATGTCTCAAGTGCCACCGGCGCTACACGACCTACGAGTACATCGAAGACGTGCTCCCCCACGTGGTCAAGCGCGACGGCCGGCGCGAGCCCTTCGACCGGCAAAAGCTCCGCGGCTCCATCCTCAAGGCGTGCGAGAAGCGCTCGGTCGGTGTCCAGGCCGTGGACGACGTGGTGGCCGATATCGAGGCCAAGCTCCACGAGCGGGCGGAGAAGGAGATCACCAGCCTCGAGCTGGGCGAGGTGCTCATGGAGCATCTCCAGAAGCTCGATCAGGTCGCCTACGTGCGCTTCGCCTCGGTGTACCGGCAGTTCAAGGACATCAATCAGTTCATGGACGAGGTCAAGGGGCTGATCAAGGACGGCGACAAGTCCAAGGGTGGGAAGCCCGCTCCGAAGCCCGCCGCCAAGAAGTAAAGTCTCCGCTCACGCTGCGCGGTACACGCTGACCTCGACCGACTTTCCCTTTACTCGGACCGCGGGGAGCGCCTGCAGGGCGGAGTCGCCCCTGAGCCGTGATCGCGTGGCGTTGCTGACCAGGATCTCCGTGCCGAGCTCCTTGTTGAGGCTCTGGATGCGCGAGGCGAGGTTGACCGCGTCGCCAACCAGGGCATAGCTCGACCGCTCGGCACTCCCGATGCTTCCCGCGAGCACCGTGCCGGTGTGAATGCCGATGCCGTTCCTGAGGGGCGGCTTGCCCGCCGCCGCGCGCCGCGCGTTGAGGCCTTCCAGGCGGGCGCGCATCTCGAGGGCGGCGGCGAGGGCGCGGTCGGCATGGTCGGCGGCACGGAGAGGGGCGCCGAACACCGCCTCGATCTCGTCCCCGATGTACTGCAGCACGAGCCCGCCCTGGGAGCGGATCGCCGCTTCCATCTCCGTGAAGTACTCGTTGAGGTCGCGCACCACCTCCCGTGGCTCCGTCCGTTCCACCCACGGGGTGAAGTCCCGGAGGTCCGCGAAGAGTATGGTCACCTCTTCGAGCTGCCCCTCGAAGCTGGCGCGCCCCGCGAGGATCTCGTCGCGGATCTCCCGCGTCACGTAGCGGCCGAAGGTCTCCCGAATACGCTCGCGTTCTCGCAGTCCCCTCAGCATGCGGTGGAAGCCCTCGGCCACGGCACCAATCTCATCGTTCGCGACCACCGCGCATCCCGTCTCCAGGTCGCCTCGTTCCACCGCCGCCATGGCCTCTTCCACGCGCTTGAGGGGAGCGGCCACGCTGTTGGCGGCGAAGAGAGCAAGCCCGATCGCGGCGAGGATGCCCACGGCCACGATGAAGAGGATGATGGGGCCCAGTCCACTCACGATAACGGCGGCCCGCGCGCGATCGGCATGGAGCAGGGCATCCGCCCGGTTGTAGGCGAGGAGGCCGAGGATGGTGAGGGGAATGACGCTGATGAGGAGGAAGATCCCGAGAAGGCGCATGCGTACGGGCAGGCGAAGGGCACCCACCTCGCCCACGTCGCCGTGAGGGAAAAAGAAGGGCATGGCGCGCCGCCAGTAGTATTCCACGGCGAGGAAGGAGAACACGGTGGCGACGCTGCCCGCGAGGCCCGTGATGCCGAGGAAGAGGCGAAGCGAGATGCGCAGGTCGAACTGGCCGTTGGTCACGGTGGGCCAGAGCACTCCCCAGATGAGGCCGGCCAGCACCCAGCCCGCCAAGGTGAGGCACGCGAACATGTAGGGCACCTGCAGCGCCCGGCGTCGGACCAGCGGAGACGCGACGCTATCGCCCGTGAGGCCCACGAGGGGCGAGCTCCATCGCCGCCCCAGCGGATAGGCGATGGCCACCAGCGCGCCAAAGGCGGCCAAGGAGATCGCGATGTCTATCAGGGTGACGCCGCCCGCGGTGGCTGCGCTCTCCGGATCCACGACGCGGAAATAGAAGAAGGTGAGGATGGCGCCGAGGAGATTGCCCGCGGTGGTGGTGAGGCGAAGGGGACGCCAGGGCAGTTCGGGAACGCTCATCAGCCGATTCTAGCTCTAGAAATGGTTCGGCCCTGTCGGGATGGGGCCGACAGGGCCGAGCGCCAGAAGAGCGCCTTACTTCTTCTTCTTCTTGGCCGCCTTCTTCTTCTTCGCCATTGTGTCACCCCCCTCCCGCACCGCGCGTCCCGCGGTTGGCTCGATCTTTCGCGACTCTACGGGGTGGCCGGAAGAAGTGTCAAGAGGAAAATACACTATGCGGGGGGTAACGCTGTCTTCGGACGCTACATCTGGGGGCCCCCTCGCCTACCTGAGAGGAGGGGTCAGTCCTGCTCGCGGACGAAGGAAGGTTTGCGATGCTCCCGGCGGCGAACGAATTCCTGATTGAGGGCGGTGCCCTTCTTGCACATCGGACATTGCTCGGGCGGATATGTCGGGAAGTCCCGGCTCACCAGGCTGAAGATCTCCTTGCCGCCGATCTCGGCCTTCTTGGTGCGCCGCCACAGGGCGCCGATTCCCACGACCTGTCCCCCCAGCTCCTCCACGAGGTCGCTCAGGAGCTTCACCGTGCTCCCCGAGCTCACGAGATCCTCGACGATCAAGACCTTGGTGCTCGGCCGGATGAGCCGGTGGAATTCCGCGGGGAGGGTGACCTTGCGCTTGCCCGCGCTCACGCCCTTGGTCCCGTACATCAGGGTGGGGCGCGAAGGATGGGCACGGGCGACGCAATGAGAGAGGATGAGGGCGCCCGGTCCCGTGGAGAGGACGACGTCGATGGGCCACGGCGCGAAGTGCTTGGCGATGACGGCCCCCAGCCCCTCCGTGAACGACGCTTCGGTGGTGACGAGCGTCTTCTCGATGAACTCGCTGGTGTGCTGACCGGAGGGGAGGAGGATGTGATCGTTGGCGTGGTAGGCGCCGGTGCGCTTCAGGATTTCCAGGTGGATCTTCTCGCGCACCTCCGCGTCCATGCGGGCGTTATCCTTCGCGGTCGGCGGAGTCATGGACATCTAGGATGACGGCGGGGCCGCGGGGTTGTCAATGCCAAAGATGGCTTTGAGGCTGCGTGGTAGACTTTGCGAGCCATGAAGCTGCTCGCCGTCGAGAGCGCGACGCTGTCGGGCGGGGCCGCGATCCTGGACGGTGACCGCCTGCTCGGCGAGATCACACTGAACATCGCCATCACGCATTCGGAGCGCCTGCTGTCGGCCGTCGATCGCCTTCTCGCCGACTGTGGGCTGGCTCCCACCGATCTGGAAGGTCTCGCGGTATCGGTGGGGCCGGGCTCCTTCACCGGGCTTCGAGTCGGTCTCGCCACCGTGAAGGGGCTCGCCATGGCCCTCGACCTCCCCATCGCTCCCGTGCCCACCCTCGATGCCCTCGCCGCGCGTCTGCCCTTCGCCGATGCTCCCGTCTGCCCCATTCTCGACGCTCGCAAGAACGAGGTGTACCTGTCACTCTACCGCTGGCGCGGCGGTCGCATGCACCGCGAGCGGGAATATCTCGCCCTTGCTCCTGAGCTCGCCGCGGCCGAGCTCACCGCTCCGGTCATTCTCCTCGGTGACGGCATCGAGGCCTGCCGCCCATGGCTCGATGGGCAGGGGGAGGGGATCCGTATCGCGCCGGCCGCCCAGCGGCTGCCGGCGGCGGCCACTGTCGCCGAGCTCGGCCACGCCGTGCTCGCCGCCGGGGGAGGAATCGGGGCAGAGACCCTGGTTCCGCTCTACCTCCGGCCGTCCGAAGCCGAGCTCAAAGCGCGCCGGGGCTGAGTGATGGATCGCGAGCTGACCGCCGCCCCGATGGTCGAGGCCGACCTCGACCAGGTGCTCGCCATCGAGCGCGTGTCATTCGTGACACCGTGGACACGGGCGGCTTTCTGCTACGAGATCGAACAGAACAAGGTCGCCCGATGCACGGCCATGAAATCGGGAGGGCGCATCGTGGGCTATCTCTGCCTGTGGGAGATCGGCCACGAGATCCACATCACCAACCTTGCCGTGCATACCGAGTGGCGGAGACGGGGCGTGGGGCGCCGGCTTCTCGCCCTCGCCATGGCCGAAGGGGTGGCGCGCGGCGTCACCCTCGCTTTCCTCGAGGTGAGACCGTCCAATGCGCAGGCGCTCAAGCTCTACGAGAGCCTGGGCTTCCAGGTCATCGGCCGGCGCACGGGCTACTACTTCGACACCGGGGAGGATGCCCTGGTCATGGAGGCGCGCCTGGGTGGTGACGCGGCGCGGGCGGTGGCCGGGAACCGCACCACGGGCTCCTGAGTTCTTATTCCAACGCGCCGGCCTTCCCGCCGGACCCCTTTTGCCACAGAGGAGACCCGCATGATTCGACGACTCTCACTTGGTGCGCTCGCCCTGATCGTGGCTTCGGCCGTGCCTGGCGCCGCCTTCGCCGAACCGATGACCTTCAAGATGCTCTCCAACCAGTCGCGCGCCACCTTCAAGACGGACGCTCCCCTCGAGACCATTGTCGGAAACACGGCTGGCCCCGGCGTCACCGGCACCCTGACCGTCGATCCTTCAAAACCCGCGGAGGGGACCGGCACGATCAAGGTGGACCTGACTACGCTCAATAGCGGTATCGCCAAGCGCGATCAGGACATGCAGCAGCCGCAGTATCTCGACACGGCCAACGAGGCCAACAAGTTCGCCGTCTTCGAGATCAAGAGCATCGAGATCGCGGGTCCGCTCGAGGCGGGCAAGGAAATGCCGGCCAAGGTCAAAGGCGTCCTCACCATCAAGCAGAAGCCGGTGGACGTTGTGGCCGACGCCCGCGTTACCTACATCAAGCTCACGCCCGACCAGGTGGAGGCGCAGAAACGCTTCGGCTTCACCAGCGACAACATAAAGGTGCGGACCAAGTTCGGGACGCTCTTCAGTAATCACAACATCACCATCCCGCAGCTCATGTTCCTCAAAGTGTCGAACGAGATTCAGCTCGAGAGCGATCTGACCTTTGTAAAGCAGTAGGCGCCCGCGTCGTGTCGGGGTCGGGCCTCCGGGTCCGGCCCCGTTTCCTTCCTCGTCAAATCTGCTAAAATCCCGTTGTGCCAGCCCTTTCCCCCCGGATGTCCGCGTGATCCCGCTCGTCGACCGCATGCTCGCCGGTGATCGCCTGGCCCTCGCCCGCCTCATCACCCGGGTGGAGAACCGCATGCCGGGCGTGGCGGAGATCATGCGGTCGGTGCAGCCGCATCTGGGGCGTGCCCACGTGCTCGGCATCACCGGGCCGCCGGGCGCGGGCAAGTCGACGCTCGTGGACAGGCTGACCACCCGTCTCCGCGCCGAGGGCGAGCGGGTCGCCATCATAGCCGTCGATCCCTCGAGCCCGTTCACGGGCGGAGCTGTTCTGGGCGACCGCATCCGGATGCAGGCCCACACCCTCGACCCGGACGTTTTCATCCGCAGCATGGCCACGCGGGGAAGCCTGGGGGGCCTCGCCGCCGCCACCGGCGACGTCATCAAGCTCATGGACGCGGCGGGCTTCCCGTGGATCCTCATCGAGACGGTCGGGGTGGGGCAGACGGAGCTGGACATCATCAAGCAGGCGGATACCACGGTGGTCACCCTCGTGCCGGAGTCGGGCGATTCCGTCCAGGCCATGAAGGCCGGACTCATGGAGGTGGCGGACATCTTCGTGGTGAACAAGGCCGACCGTGACGGCGCCCACGCCCTCATGGCCGAGCTGCGCTTCTCCGTGCATCTGCACTACTCGAGCAGCGTGTCGCCCAAGGACATCGACTGGGAGATTCCCGTCCTCGCCGCCCAGGCCACGAACGACGTCGGGCTGGCCGAGCTCCTGGCCGAGGTGAAGCGTCACCGGAGCGTGCTCGAGCAGACGGGTGCGCGGGAGAAGCGCCGCCGCGCGCGGCGGCGCGCGGACCTCCGTACCCTCCTCATCGAAGAGTTCGCGGGGCGGGTGATGACCTCGGTCGAGGCGGATCCGGAGCTGGTCGCTACCATGGACGCGGTGGCCGAAGGCAAGCTGGACGCGTATTCCGGCGTGGAGCGTCTCCTGGCCCGTCTCCTGCGCCAACCCTGACCACGACGAGACCACAAGCAAAAGTTGGGCATCGATCATGACTGAGCTGGTCGCGAGCGGCATTCCCTACCGCGACACCTTCTGGAACATTCCCATGTGGGCGCGCGTCTTCGTCTATGTGGGCGGCACTGCGGCTATCGCGGTCTTCGCGTGGGGCTGCTGGCAACGCGTCTCCCTCTGGCTCAAGGGCAAGCCGGAGCGGCGCACGGATCGTATTCCCGAGCGGATCGCCCTCGTGCTGGGGGAGGCCCTGGGGCAGGCGCGTGTCCTCTCCCAGGCTTATCCCGGCGTCATGCACGCCATCGTCTTCTGGGGCTTTCTCGCTCTCTTCATCGGCACCGTGCTCGCCACCATCGACTACGACATCACCCTGCCCCTCCTCCACGTCAAGCTGCTCAAGGGCACCTTCTACCTTCTCTATGAGCTTGTCCTCGACATGTTCGGACTCTTCTTCGTCGTGGGCCTCGGCATGGCCTGCTGGCGGCGCTTCCTCGTGCGGCCGGCCCGGATCGATCCCACCCCGAGGTTCGCCTATGCCCTCCTCATCCTCTTCGTGATCAACGCCACCGGCTTCGTGATGGAGGCATGCCGGCTCGCCGTGGTCAAGCCGGCGTGGGCGGCATGGTCGCCGGTGGGC
>DASYQB010000174.1:0-6042 GCA_036005985.1 Candidatus Methylomirabilota bacterium
CACGTGCTGGAGCAGCACGGCAACAACCGGCTGATCCGCCCGCGCTCCGACTACACGGGCCTCACGGACGAGAAGTACGTCCCGCTCGACCAGCGCTAGCCCCACCGCCAGCGTCGTCCTGGTCGTTCACAACCAGGAGGCGCTGACGCGGGCCTGCCTGGAGAGCCTCCGCGCCACCGTCCCCCCTTTCGAGCTGTGCGTGGTGGACAACGGCTCGACGGACGGCAGCGAGGCGGCCATCCGCTCCCTCGGCTTGCCGTTCCCCCTGCGCTACCATCGCAATCCCACGAACGCGGGGCTCATCATCGCCCTCAACCAGGGGGCGCGGCTGGCGAGCGGTGACGTGCTCTGCTTCCTCCACAACGACACCGAGATGCGCGAGCCCACATGGCTCGAGCGCCTGCTGACCGCGCTGGGCGACGGCGGGCCGGTCGGGCTCGCGGGACTCTACGGCGTCCGGCGCCTCCGCCGCGACGGCCGCTATGTGGGGCGCACCATCGTGCATTCCCTCGAAGGCGGGCCGGGCCTGCCCGCCCCCGTGGTGGAGGTGGCGGCCGTGGACGGGGTGTGCCTCTGCCTGCGCCGCGCTCTCCTCGAGGACATCGGCGGGTTCGACGAGAGCTACGGCTTCTTCCACGGCTATGACCGGGATCTCTCGTTCGCGGTGCGCGAGCGAGGCCTTCGCTGCGTGGTGGTGGACGCGCCGTTCGTCCATCGGGGTGGAGGAACGCGCATGGGCGAGCGGGCCCCCGTGGCGGTGGCGCGGGACCTCGAGCAGCGGCGGGAGGCCCTCGCGCGATTCGGCGAGAAGTGGCGGCATCGGCTTCCCAGCGACGTGCGGGGGATCGGCGAGCGCATCACCAACTACTTCGACCAGCGAGGCGAGAGAGCGAAAGCATGATTCCCTTCGTGAAGGGTCACGGGCTCGGCAACGACTACATCGTCATCAACGGGGGCGATCTGCCTTCGCCGCTCACCGCGAAGCAGACCGTACGCATTTGCGACCGCAACTGGGGCGCGGGCTCCGACGGCATCCTGCTCAAGGTGCCGGGGTGGGCGGGCGGCGATTTCGGGCTGCGCATCCTCAACCCCGACGGCAGCGAGGCGGAGAAGTCGGGCAACGGACTGCGCATCTTTGCCAAGTACCTCTGGGATCACGGCCACACCAAGGAGCCGGTGTTCACCGTGGACACCATGGGCGGGCGCGTGCAGTGCCAGTGCCACGTGGTCGACGGGAAGATGAACCTGGTCACGGTGGAGATGGGCCGCTGCACCTTTCTCGCCCCGGAGATTCCCATGAATGGGCCGCCGCGCGAGGTGGTCCGGGTGCCTCTCGAAGTGGGGGGAGAGACGCTGGCGGTGACCGCGGTGTCCGTGGGCAATCCGCACTGCGTGGTCTTCGTGGACAGGCTCGACGAGGAGCGCTGCAGAGCGCTGGGCCCGCAGATCGAGCGCCATCCCGCGTTCCCGAACCGCACCAACGTGCAGTTCGCGCGGGTGGCCGGGCGCTCGCAGGTGGACATCCTGATCTGGGAGCGCGGCGCGGGCTACACGCTGGCCTCAGGCTCCTCCTCGTCGGCGGTGGCGTGCGCCGCCGTGAAGAACGGCCTGTGCGACCACGGGCTCGTCACGGTGCGCATGCCGGGAGGCACCCTCGAGATCGATGTGCGTCCCGACTGGTCCATCAGGCTCAAAGGGCCCGTGGAGGAAGTCTACACGGGCATCTTCTCCAGCGACCTCATGGAGGCGCTGCAAAGCCTGAGCTGAGCCGCTAGCCCCACGCTCCTTCGCCCGCCTTGGGCGGGGTGGACGGAGCATCCTTGGGCAGCCGCATGGCCTTGGCCACCATGCTGTCCCGCAGGCGATCGGGCACGAGGAGGGCCATGGCCGCTCCGATCTTGGCGCGCCGTCCGATCACGTACCGCGTCCTGGGCTTGGCGGCAACGAGGGCATGCTCGACGGCCCGTGCCACGTCCAGGGGATCGGCGGCGTTCCTCGCGGCGTGCTCCGACGTCTTCTTGAACGCCTCGAGGGCCTCCGCGTACAGCACGAGCGCCTCCGGCGGGGCGGCGGCCAGCATGGCCGCGCCGTTCTTCATGCCCTTCTCCCAGATCGGCGTGGCCACCGCACCCGGCTCGATGATGGACACGGAGATGCCCCAGGGCGCGAGCTCGAGTCTGAGCGCGTCCGTCAGGGCCTCCAGAGCGAACTTGGAGGCGCCGTAGGCGCTCGAGAAGGGCGTGGCGAGGCGCCCCGAAATCGACCCCATGTTGACGATACGGCCGCGGGCGGCGCGGATGAGAGGCAGGAAGGCCTGGGTCACCGCGACCTGGCCGACCACGTTGATCTCGAGCTGCCGCCGGAGCTCGGGCAGGGGCAGGAATTCCACCGGGCCGGTGACCACCACTCCCGCGTTGTTGACGAGGCCGTCGAGCCCGGCATCGCCCACCGCGCCCGCCACCGCGCTGGCCGCCGTCGACACGGAGAGGGTGTCCGCCACGTCGAGCGCGATGGCCACGAGCCGTGACGACGCCTTGGACTTGAGCGCCTCGGCGTCCACCTGTCGCCGCACCCCTGCGAACACGCGCAGCCCCAGCTTGTCGAGATGAAGCGCGCACGCCGCGCCGATTCCCGAGGAGGCGCCGGTGATGACCACGGACTTCGTCGGGGCGGCCATGTCAGAGCGAGTCCGAGAGGTGACGCGCCGCTCGTCCGCCGAGAAGAGCGGCCACGGCGGTGAGAACGAATGCCACTGCGGTCGGGCCCAGAGCAGGTGTCATGGGAGCCAGCGCGGGAAGCCCGGCGATGCGCCAGCCCCCGACGAGGAAGAGCAGGAGCCCGAAGGCGATGGCGGCGGCTTCCGGGCGGCGGCGTGGGTCCACCAGGGAGAGGGCGAGGACGGGCACGAACCCCATGATGAGAAGGGGCAGCCCGCCCACTCGGCCCGCGGGGAAGCCGTTCTTCCGGGCCGTGATGTTGGCGACGGCGATGGGCGAGGTCGGATCCTTGGCGATCTCCTCCTCGATGACCGACACCGGCTGCATCACCTCAAAGCCCGCCCGGGCGATCCGATGCCCCGCCATGCCCACGAGGCTCACGAGGACGAGCGCGGCCAGGGGTGCCCACCGGCTTCCCGAGACGCGAGCCGTGGGCACCAGGGCGAGGGGCAGCAGGAGGGATCCCAGGATGGCGAAGCTGTAGAAGCTGACGCCGCCGTAGAGATAGGCGAGGCGAAACGTGGGGTCCACGGTGAGATGCAGGCTGCCGTAGAGCCCGGCCCCCGTGACGATCATGGCGGCCAGTCGCGCGCGGGGACGGTCAGGGAAGACCTCGCGCGCGATGATGAAGCAGGCCCAGCCATTGATCACCACGCCGAGGATGCCCATGAGATGGGGCGGGCTCCACAGCGTGACGTCGATGCCGAAGAGGCGATGCCAGAGGTCGTCGATGGGCGCGGCGAGGACGGTGACGGCCATACCCCAGGCGGCCAGGTGAAACCCCCGGCTTCCTGACAGACCGAGGATGCGCACGGCGCCGGTGCCCCGCCACGTCTCGAAGAACAGCACGCCGAACGAGAGGATGACCGCTCCGCTCACGCCGGCATAGGTCATGAGGTGCGGAGGGATCCAGAACGAGTCGCGACCGATCAGCACATGCCACTGTATGTCCCACTGAACACCCCAGCCCGCGATGACCCTGGACGCGAGGAGCGCCCACAGGACGGCACGCTTGAGGGCGAGCGTCTCGACGGGCGCGTGAACCGCGTCGAAGGGCAGGTCGGTGGCGCGGATGCTCACGAGGTCGGCTTACTTGGCCGCCGGCTTGGCCGGCGGCTCGACGGAAACGACCTTGATGTCGAAGAAGAGCGTCTTGCCTGCCAGGGGATGGTTGAGATCGAGTACCACCGTGGTGTCCTTGACCGCCTTGACGGTGACGGGCCGCGGCTGACCATCCTGACCGCGGGCGAGGAGGCGCGTGCCGACGACATCGGCACCCTTGGGCAGCGCGTCCTTGGGCACCTCCGTCTCCGCCTTCGGATCCACCGCGCCATAGGCCTCGTCGGGCTTGATGGTGACCTTCTTCGTGTCGCCGGCCTTCATGCCGACGATCGCCTTGTCGAGGCCCGGAATGATCTGCTGGGCGCCCTGAACGAAGCTGATGGGGTCCTTGCCCTCGCTCGAGTCGAGCACCTGTCCCTTGTCGTCCTTGAGCGTGTACTCCATCTTCACCGAGGAGCCTTTTTCGATGGCTGGCTTGGGCTGCGCCCCCGCAGGCGCCGCGGCCAGCAGCACCAAGAGCGCCACCAGAGAACCGAGGAAACGCATCGTCCAGCCTCCATGATCGTTACGTAGGAATGCCTGCAATTGGGCCAGCTTACACCCGCCCCCGCGGAGGCAGCAAGTTGCGTATCGTGTCGGGGCGGTCAGCGGACCTGCCCGGCGCGCCGGGTCTGCTCCCGGTTGCCTGACTCGCAGTAAGGATAGGAGGCAGTGCCCGGCTTCGTCAGTCCCGGATTCAGGCACGATGACTTTCCCTCCCTCTGCGACGCGTCAGAACTCCACGGTTTCCATGGAGTCTCCATCTGGCATCCTGCATGCGCGCTCTTCCACCACCTCGGTCAGGCCGATTCGCAGCGGGAAGAAAGGGAGGGAGAGCATGAGGCCATCTCGTCCGGCCCAATGCAGGGGAAAGAAGCGCACCAATCGAGGGGCAGCGCTCCCTCGTACGTGGCTGCTTGTGGCATCTCTGCTCCTCGCCGTCGTGCTCGGCACCAGCCCGCCCCTACACGCACAGCCGGCCGAGCTCCGTACGGTGACCATGCGCCTCGCCGCCGACGACACGTACCGCGCTCAGCCAAACTGGGAGGCGAATCTGCGGGCCACCGTGGCCACGGTGTCGGCCATCTACGAGAGGAACTTCCAGATCCGTTTCGTGATTCTCGATGTCGTTCCCTGGACGGCAGGAACACTGACCGCCGAGACGAATCTCCTCGAGAAACTGACCAACGACATAGCGCTCGGACAGGCCGAAGTGGTGGTGGCGTTCGTCAATCAGTGTGAGCGGTTCACCTACGGCCAGACACGCCTGTTCGGCCGATTCATCGTGGTGATGACGGGCTGCTACGAGATCACCACGGTGAAAGACTGGGCGCCACCCGATGCGGTTCTCTCCCACGAGCTCGCGCACGTCTTCGGCGTCTTTCACCCCGCGAGGAACACGGTGTCCGTCATGCTGTGGGGGCCGGCGGACAAGTTCGACGACCAGGCGACCAGGGTCATCCGGCTGATGCGGACGCATGACTTCTCGCGAGGCGTGCTGGGAGTCGACCAGGAGAAGCGGCGGATCTGGAGCGCCATCTACGCGGAGGGGCACGCGCGCGACGAGCCGAATCCACTGGCCAAGGCTATCGCGTACGAGGGGTGGAGCATGCTGCGTGGGGGGAGGATGAGCGAAGGCGAGGCGGCCTTTCGGGAAGCGATCAAGCTCGATCCGTCCTTTGCCATGCCCCACGTGGGCCTGGGTATTCTCTATGAGGCGCGAGGACAGTTCGAGGCCGCCGCCCGAGAGCTTCGCGCCGCCAAGGAGCTGGATTTCCAGCAGGTGGACGCGCGGACAGAGCTTGGCTTTGTTCTGTTCCTCCTCGGGAGGAACGAGGAGGCGCTGTGGGAGTTCCGGGAGGTGCTACGCGTGGATCCGCGGCTCGCCCGCGCGTCCGGCGGCCTCGGCGTGACCCTGGTGCGCCTCGGTAAGGTGGATGAGGCGATCAGCGCGTACGATGAGGCACTCCGGCTGGCCCCCTCGAACGCCTACGCGCTCTACGGGCGCGGGCTCGCCAAGCGCAAGAAGGGCGATCTCGCGGGCTCCGAAGCCGATCTGCTGGCCGCGAAGACTATCACCCCGCGGGTGGCGGAGGAGTATGCGGCCTATGGAATAGGACCCTGAGAACGGAGCAGGGAGCGTGGGCGCGCCCTCGAGTCGGTGAACGCACGGGAAGCGGCGAGCACACCTCAACGTCAAGGAGGCCCTTCATGCCACGGTTAG
>DASYQB010000175.1:0-2686 GCA_036005985.1 Candidatus Methylomirabilota bacterium
GCCGCGCCGGAGGGCCGCGGTGGCCACGGCATGGCCCATCTTGCCCGAGGAGCGATTCGACAGGTACCGCACGGGATCGATGGGCTCCCGGGTAGGCCCCGAGGTGACGAGGACACGCTCGCCGGCCAGGTCGCGTCGCGGGGTGAGCGCCCGTTCCACCGCTTCCACCAGGGTCTCCGTCTCGGGCAGCCGGCCCCTGCCGCTGAGCCCGGAGGCGAGAGGGCCCGCTTCGGGCTCCAGCACGGTCACCCCGCGCTCGCGAAGCGTCTCCACATTCGCCTGCACCGCGGCGTGGTCCCACATGCCGCCATCCATGGCGGGGGCGATCAGGATGGGACAGCGGGTGGCGAGGAGGAGCGTGGTGAGGAAATCATCGGCGATGCCGTGAGCGGCCTTGGCGAGAAGGTTGGCGGTGGCGGGGGCCACCACGAAGGCCTGCGCGCGCTCGGCCAACGCCACGTGCTCCACCGCGTCTTCGCTCTGCGGGTCGAAGAGACTCGAGAGCACGGGCCGACCGGACAGCGTCCGGAAGGTGAGGGGCGCCACGAAATGCTCGGCGTTGCCGGACATCACCACCGTCACCTCCGCCCCCCGCGCGGTGAGCTCGCGCAAGAGCAGCACGGCCTTGTAGGCCGCGATGCTTCCGGTGACCCCGAGGATGATGTGCTGGCCCGCCACGCTCATGGCTTGCTCCCGTTCGCGGCGCTACTCCTTGGGGGCGTCTTCTTCGCGGACGCGATAGCCGACCTTGGCGTCGGCGATCTCTTCGAGCGCCATGCTCGTCGGCTTCTTGTGCTTGCTGTCGACCTGGGCGGCCGCGCCGCGGTTCAGCTGGCGGGCGCGCTTGGCGGCGAGGACGACGAGCAGGTAGCGGTTGGACACCTTGTCGAGAGACTGCTCCAGCGAGGGGAATGCCATCACTCTGGGACCTCCACGTCGGGGAATTTGAGAGTGAGACGGTTCGTGCGCCAGCGCTCCGCCTCGATGACGGTGGCGAGCTGGCCCACGGCCTCCTTCACGTCCCGGTTGATGATCAGATAGTCGTACTGCCGCCACGCGGTAATCTCCTCGCGGGCGCGGGAGAGCCGCCGGGCGATTTCCCCCGGCCCATCGCTCCTCCGCTCCCGCAGGCGCGCCTCCAGCTCCTTCATCGAGGGCGCCATGATGAATATCGACACCGCCTCCGGATAGCGCTGGCGAAGCTGGCGCGCGCCGTGGGTATCGATGTCGAGCAGGACATCGAGCCCGCGGGACAGCGCTCCTTCGAGAGCCCGCACCGGCGTGCCGTAGTAGTGGCCGTGAACCGACGCCCATTCCGCGAAGGCGTCGCGGTCTCGCATCTCGAGAAACTCGGCCTCCGTCACGAAATGGAAATCCGTCCCGTTCACTTCGCCCGGACGCGGGGTCCGAGTGGTGTGCGAGACCGAGTAGAAGAGATCAGGTACGAGCTGTCGAACTTCGTGGCACAGGGTGGTTTTTCCCGCCCCCGAAGGGGCCGAGACCACGATCAGCGCGCCGCGCCGCTTGATCAGCTCCATCGAACCGGATTACTCAATATTCTGGACCTGCTCCCTGAGCTTCTCCAGCGTGGTCTTGGCGGCGATGGCGGACTGGGATAGCTCGAGGTCGTCCGCCTTGGCGCCCACCGTGTTCACTTCCCGGTTCATCTCCTGGATGAGGAAGTCGAGGGTGCGCCCCACCGGCCCGCCCTCGTCGAGGAGACGGGCGAACTCGCCGAGATGGGCGTGCAGCGTGGCCAGCTCCTCCGAGATGTCGCTCTTCTCCGCCCACATGGCGACCTCGGTGGCGAGGCGCCCTTCGTCGAGGGGCTGGGCGCCGAGGAGCGCCTGCACCCGCTCCCGGAGCCGCTGCTCCTTGCGCTCGAGCGCGGCGGGGGCGCGGCCGACCATGACCGCCACGTGCTCCCCCAGCGTGGCGAGGAGAGCGAGAAGCTCCTTGCCGAGCGCCGCGCCCTCCGCCTCACGCCGCGCACAGAGCTCGCCCAGCGACTTGCTGAGCGCGTCGTGGAGGAGCGGCCAGCCGTCCTCTGGCGATGGCGCCTCCTGATCGTCGCGCGAGAGCACGCCCGGCCGCTCGAGCACCCACTGAAGATCGAGCCGGTCACCGAGCTTGAGATCGTCGCCTACCCTGCGCGCCATCGCCACATACGCGCGCGCCTGGGCCATGTCCACGGAGAGCCCGAGGGCCGGCGTGCCTTCGACGGGCGCTGCGCTCACTCCAACCTCCACCCGGCCGCGCTGAACCGCGCCCTGTATCACCCGGCGGGCGTCGAGCTCCAGTGCCGAGAAAGCGCGCGGCAGCCTGACCACGATGTCGAGGTGGCGGTGATTGAGAGACTTGCACTCCACGGTGAGGCTCAGCCGGACGCCCGCAACTTCGGCGCGGCCGTACCCGGTCATGCTGCGGATCATGGGAGCCTCTGGCTGCGTGCGGCGGGGGAGGGCAGCACCGATTCCACCCATGGACAGTAGCCCAAAAAACCTTTGCTGTCAACGTGTTTGGGCCAATGTGCGATTGACACTCGCCATGCGGGCGTGTACATTTTCGCCCGTTCCCCGACCGCGCTCCCGACCCCTCACGGAGGATACTCGATGTCACCGACGCCACCCCCGGCGCCCTGGTCGCGCCGCGATTTCATCAAGACCGCCGGGCTTTTCGGCGGCGC
>DASYQB010000176.1:0-3192 GCA_036005985.1 Candidatus Methylomirabilota bacterium
CCGCTGGGCGATGTGGGAGAGCGCCACGTGCTGGGCGACGAGGAACACCACGGCGCCCGCCCCTTCACCTTCGAGCCCGATGCGCGCGGTGAGCTCCTCGGCGAGGGGAATGCCCTTGGCCACATGGCCGTGGCCCTTGCCCTTGCCGATGTCGTGGAGAAGCATGCCGAGCATGAGGAGGTCGGGCCGCTCCACCTCGTTCAGCACCTCGGCGATGCCCTCGGACGACGCGGAGGCACCGGGGGCGAGGGTCTCCAGATTCTCCACGGCGATGAGGGAGTGCTGGTCCGCGGTGAACTTGTGATAGACGTCGTACTGGACGAGACAGGTGAGGGCGTCCCACTCGGGCAGGTAGCGGCCGAGGAAGCCCACCTCGTGCATCTGGCGCAGGGTCTGGGCCACGCGCCCCCAGCTTCGGCAGATATCGAAGAAGAGATCGCGCACCTCGGGCGAACGGCGGAACCCGTCGTCCACCAGGTCGAGCGCTTCTTCGATGGCGCGGTCGACGTCCACCCCCAGCTCCAGCCCCAGACGGTGGGAGTGCCAGAACACCTTCATGAGCCGCGCCGGCTCCGCGCGGAAGTCGCGTCCGTCGGAGTGGACGAGGTGGATGCGCTCGTCCATCACGAACAGGCCGTCGGCCAGCGCCTCCTGGCGCAGGCGGCGCAGCACGGTGCCGCGGCGGGAGAGCGTCTCCTGGCAGCGGGCGATGAGCCGGCTCGACACGCGGTGGATAACACGGGCGTGGAGGTAGTAGTCGCGCATGAACTTCTCGACGTCCAGCGAGTTCTCATCGCTTTCGTAGCCGAAGCGCTTGGCGATCTGGGGCTGGATGTCGCGCGAGAGCACGTCGTTCTTGTGCCCCGAGAGAAAGTGGAGCTCGTTGCGGACGCGCCACAGGAAGGTGAGGGCGGCATCGGTCAGCCGGTCCTCGCTGCGCGTGATGAGGCCCTTCTCGAGGAGGTCACGCAGGGTGCGCGCGCCGAACTTGGTCGAGGCCAGCCACATGGCGGTGTGGAGATCCCGCAGTCCTCCCGCCGACTCCTTCACGTTGGGCTCGCCCATGTACGGCGAGCCGCCGAACTTGCGGTAGCGCTGATCGCGCTCCGCGAGGGCCGTCTCGAGGAACTGGCCGAAGTCCTTGCGGTAGACGTTCTCCGCGAGGATCCGGCGGAAGCGCTGGAAGAGCCGCCGGTCTCCGACCACGTAGCGCGCCTCCTGCATGGACGTACGCGAGGCGAAGTCGGTGCGCGCCATGGCCACGCAGTCGGGGAGGCTCCGCACGGAGTGGCCCACGGTGAGGCCGAGGTCCCACAGCGTGTAGAGCAGGCCCTGGGTCGTCCGCTGGACGTAGGGCACCATCTCGCCGTCGTAGATGACCATGAGATCCAGGTCGGAAAGCGGCCCCAGCTCGCCGCGCCCGTACCCGCCGAGGGCGACGAGGACAATGGGGGCGGGAGTGGCGCCTTCCTTCTTGGCGTCGTCCACGGCGAGGCGGAAGAGCGTGGAGAGGAAGCCGTCCATGAAGGAGGCATAGGCCTGGACAGACTGCTGGCCGGAGGCGCCGCCGAGATGCGCAGCCTTCAGGAAGTCGACGTTTTGCGAGAGGTGCTGGCGGAGGAGCTCGAGCCTCAGCCGGCGCCGGCGCTCCGCACTCTCGGCAGCCGTGCCCTCGAAGCCCCGCTCCGCCTGCGCTTCCACGCGCCTGACCTGGCGGAACAAGTCCGCAGACATAGCGAAACGTTACATGGCAGGGTCCGAGATGTCAAACCTGACGCGTACTTGGACGCCAACACCGGCCTCGCCTCCGGCTCCGCCTCGCCCTACAATAGGCAGCCATGAAACGGATCTGGCGCGAGACGCTCCGGTCGGTGACTCCATATGAGGCAGGCAAACCGCTCGAAGTGATCCAGAAGGAGATGGGACTGCCGTCTCTCCGGCGGCTGTCCGCCAACGAAAATCCACTCGGGCCTTCGCCCAAGGTCGTCGAAGCGCTGCGGAAAGAGGCCGAGCGATCCCATCTCTATCCCGACGGCGGCTCCACGGCGCTTCGCGAAACCATCGGACGACACCTGGGCATCTCGCCGGACTGGATCATGGCCGGCAACGGCGGCGACGAGATCATCAGCATCATCGCGCGCGCCACCTTCGAGCCGGGCGACGAGATTCTCATGCCGCACCCGTCCTTCGAGCCGTACTCGATCGAGGCGCGGCTCTCCGGCGCCACGCCCGTGCTGAGCCCTCTCAAGGCCTACGAGACCGACCTCGACGATCTGCTGAAGCGCGTGACCGGGCGGACCAAGGTCGTCTTCCTGTGCACGCCGCACAATCCGGCGACGACGATCGTGCGGCGGGTTCCTCTCGACCGCTTCCTCTCCGCTCTCGGCGACGATCCGCCGCTCGTCGTCATCGACGAGGCCTACCGCGACTTCTGCGACGATCCGGACACTCCGGACGGGGTGGCCCTGGCCGGACACTGGCCGCGCGTGATCTCGCTTCGAACGTTCTCGAAGATCGCGGGGCTCGCCGGCCTGCGCCTGGGCTTCGCGGTGGCGCAGCCGGAGGCGATCGGCTGGCTCAATCGGGTGCGCGCACCCTACAACGTGAATCGCTTCGCCCAGGTCGCTGGGGTGGTCGCTCTGGGGGACGCGGAGCATCTGGAGCGGTCACGCGCTCTCGTCCTCACCGAGCGCCCGCGCCTCCTCGCGGAGCTGGCCAAGCGGGGAACGCCGGCCCCGCCTTCGCAGGCGAACTTCGTTCTCCCGCGCGTGGGCGATCATGCCGAGGCGCTGCGAATCGCCCTGCTGAAGGCGGGCATTCTCGTGCGCGACGGCGCCGCCGTGGGTTTCCCCAGCCACCTCCGCATCTCCATCGGCACACGCCCCGACAACGATCTCCTCCTCGAAGTCTGGGACGGCGTCATCCGCTAGTTCTCTGAGCGCGCTGTGGCCTGATCACGCGCCGGGGTTGGGGGGCGCTCTCCCGGGACCACGCTGAGTCGCAATCCGCTTTGCCACTCTGGCCCGCCACGAGACGTTGGTTTGGCGCTTCGAAGAAGCTCCCCAGAAGATACGGGCCCCGGGAGGGCACCCCCTCCAACCCCACCCTGTCCGCTGTGGCTTAGCTCCCAAGATCCAAGACACCGCCTCATCCGCCGTTCGGACCTACTCATCGGTAGATAGGGCGTGGACC
>DASYQB010000177.1:0-5046 GCA_036005985.1 Candidatus Methylomirabilota bacterium
ATGACCAAGTACGACTGGGCGGGCCGCGGCGCCGATGAGCTCTCGCCCCAGACCTACCGCGAGTGGGGCGACTAGCCGCCGCGATTCCCTCTCCCCCAAAGGGGGAGAGGGCAGGGTGAGGGGGCTCGAACGTGCAGGAGATGCCACGCCGGCGGCTTCACCCTCACCCCGGCCCTCTCCCTCAGTGAGGGAGAGGGGGGTCGAGTCCCCCGCCCCCGGAGGGGGAGAGGGTAGGGTGAGGGGGCGTAGCGCGGCAGACGCGCGTTGAGGCCATGACGCGCTATATCTTCCGGCGCCTGCTCCAGACGGTGCCGGTGCTCTTCGGCGTCTCGCTCCTCGCCTTCGCTATCATGCACGTGGTGCCCGGCGATCCCGTGCGTCTGATCGCGGGGCCGGACGCGCCGGAATCCGTGGTGGTGCGCGTCCGTACTGAGCTCGGTCTCGAGCGCCCGCTCTACGTCCAGTACTGGTCCTTCCTCTCCCGGGCGCTCCAGGGCGACCTCGGCCGATCCCTCCGCTCGCGGTCCCCCGTCACCGGCGAGATCCTGAGCCGCTTCCCCGCCACCCTCGAGCTGACCACGGTGAGCATGATCATGGCCGTGCTCGTGGGCATTCCGCTCGGCCTGGTGGCCGCCGTGCGTCGCTCCTCGTGGCTCGACTACGTGGCCACGGGCGCCTCCCTCTCCTCGCTCTCCATGCCCATCTTCTGGGTCGCCATCGTGGCCATCTGGCTCTTCTGCCTTCAGCTTCGCTGGCTGCCCGTCTCGGGACGCGCCGGCCCGTTCTGGGAGTGGGAAGGCTTGCGCCACATCGTGCTGCCCGCGGCCACCCTCGCCACCACGTCCATCGCCATCATCAGCCGGCTCACGCGCTCGGGCATGCTCGACGTGCTCGGTCGCGACTACGTGACGACGGCGCGCGCCAAGGGCGTGCCGCCGCTCCTCGTGGTGGGCAAGCACGCCCTCAAGAATGCGCTGATTCCTGTGGTGACCGTGGTGGGACTCCAGTACGGCTTTCTCCTCGGCGGGGCGGTGGTGACGGAAACGATTTTTGCGTGGCCCGGGGTGGGGCGCCTCGCCATGACGGCCATTCTCCAGCGCGACTATCCGGTGGTGCAGGGCTGCGTGCTCCTCGTCGCGGTGGTCTTCGTCCTCATCAACCTCGCGGTGGATCTCCTCTATGGCTGGCTCGATCCGCGGATCCGCTATGAGTGACGCGTGGGGGCGCTTTCTCAAGCACCGGCTCGCCCTCGCAGGATTGGGCCTCATCCTCGCCCTGATCCTGATCGCTCTCTCGGCGCGGCAGGTGGCGCCCCACGATCCGCTGCGTCAGGATCTGCCGCATGCGCTGGCCGGGCCCTCGATCGAGTTCCCCCTCGGCACTGACGAGTTCGGGCGGTGCATCCTCTCGCGCATTCTCTTCGGGGCGAGGCTGTCGCTTCTCGTGGGCGTCATCGCCACCGCCATCGGGGCCACCGCGGGCATTCTCTCCGGGCTCGCCGCCGGCTACTTTCCGCGCCTCGATGCGCCCGTGATGCGCACCATGGACGTGCTCCTGGCCTTTCCGAGCATTCTCCTCGCCATCGCCGTCGTGGCCGCGCTCGGCCCCAGCCTCGGCAATGTCATGATCGCGGTGGGCGTGCGCTCGATTCCCAGCTTCGCGAGGCTTGCCCGCTCCATGGTGCTCTCGCTCAAGGAGCTCGACTTCGTCCAGGGCGCGGCCGCCCTCGGCGCCTCGCATGCGCGCGTGCTCTTCCGCCACATCCTGCCCAACAGCGTCTCGCCGCTCCTCGTCTTCTCGTCCATGCAGGTGGCCACGGCCATCCTGCTCGCGGCCATCCTCTCCTTTCTCGGCCTGGGAGTGCAGCCGCCCACCCCCGAGTGGGGCAAGATGGTGAGCGACGGGCGGGCCTACCTCCTCGAAGCGCCCCACGTGTCGCTCTTCCCCGGCCTCGCCATCTTCATCGCGGTGATGGGCTTCAATTGCCTCGGGGATGGTCTGCGCGACGCGCTCGATCCGCGGGTGGGCCGCGTGGCCGTGGAGTGAGGCGCGTGATTCTCGGATAAGCTACAATGCGCGTGCTCCGAGGGGCGACGGCGGCAACTCTACCCAAAGCGGAGACGACAAGGAGGGTCCGATGTCTCGATCGATGCTCCAGATGACGGCCGTGATCACGCTCCTCGTGGTCTGCGCCACCGGCTGCGCCACGATCGAGGACAATCCCAAGGCGTCCATCGGCGCGTTCGGCGGCGCGGCCTTCGGCGGTCTCATCGCGGCGGCGGCGGGTGGGGGCGGCGCGGCCATCGCGGGCGCGGTCATCGGGGGCGCTCTCCTCGGCGGCTTCGCGGGCAATGCCCTCGACCAGCGCGACAAGCGTCTGGCCGCGGAGGCGCAGCAGAGGGCGCTCGAGACGGCGCCCACGGGGAAGCCGGTGGCGTGGACCAATCCCGACACGGGTCACTCCGGCACCATCACGCCTACCAAGACCTACCAGGCCAACGGCTCGTACTGCCGCGAGTTCCAGAGCGACGTCGTCATCGACGGCAAGCCTGACAAGGCGTGGGGCACGGCGTGCCGCCAGCCCGACGGCTCGTGGAAGGTGCAGAGCTGATGCGGAGCACGTGGGCCGGAGTCACGGCGATGCTGGGCGTGCTCGCCCTCGCGGGCGGCGTGCTCGCGCAGACGCCGCCTCCCCCCGATGCCAAGGCCTGGGTGCGGGAGCACGACAAGAACGGCGACGGCAAGATCGACCGAGAGGAGTTCCATCAGGCGGTGATCGAGGCCTTCTTCCTCCGGGACGTGAACAAGGACGGCTATCTCTCGATCGAGGAGCTGGTGGTGATCACGCCCCAGGCGCAGAGCCTTCTCCGGAACAAGCCTGACGGCAAGATGACCCTGGCGGAGTTTCTCAACGCCCTCCACAAGGACTTCACCGCCGCCGACGCCAGTGACGATGGGCTGCTCACCGCCGAGGAGATCGAGATCTACATGCGCCGGAGCCGGTAGGAGGGATCCATGCTCGCCACACCATTCCGTTCCGCGAAGGCGCTGGCCGCCGACATCCGCAAGAAGAAGATCGGCTGCCTGGAGCTCCTGGATCTGTATCTCCAGCGCGTGGAGAAGCACAACCCCGAGATCAACGCCATCATCGCCATGGACGCCGAGGGCGCGCGCAAGCGGGCGCGGGCCGCCGATCGCGCCCTCGGACGCCAGCAGGTGTGGGGGCCGCTGCACGGCGTGCCCATGACCATCAAGGAATCCTACGACGTGGTGGGCATGCCGACCACGTGGGGCGTGCCCGATTTCAAGGGCAATCTCCCACCGCGCAACGCGCTCGCCGTGGACCGGCTGCTCGGGGCGGGGGTGGTGCTCTTCGGCAAGACCAACGTGCCGATCTACCTCGCCGACTACCAGAGCTACAACGCGATCTACGGCACCACCAACAATCCGTGGGATCTCTCCCGAAGTCCCGGCGGCTCGTCCGGGGGCTCGGCGGCCGCTCTCGCCGCCGGACTCACCGGCATCGAGGCGGGGAGCGACATCGGCTCCTCCATCCGTAACCCCGCCCACTACTGTGGCGTGTACGGTCACAAGCCCACCTGGGGCGTGGTGCCGCCCCGCGGCCAGGCGCTGGCCGGCCGGCTGACCCAGACGGACATCTCCGTGATCGGGCCCATGGCGCGGGGCGCCGACGATCTCGAGATCGCCCTCGGTGTCATGGCGGGACCGGACGAGATCGACGCCGCCGGCTACAAGCTCGCCCTGGCCGCGCCCCCGCAGAAGTCGCTGCGCGACTTCAAGATCGCCGTGATGCTGACCGATCCCAACGCCGAGGTCGACGCCGAAGTGCAGGAGAAGATCCAGGCCGTGGCCGACTTTCTCGCGAAGAAGCGCGCCAAGGTCAGCGACCGGGCGCGGCCCGACATCGACACGCACGAGGCGGCGCGCGTGTACATTCACCTCCTGCGCGCGGCCACGTCGGGGCGGGGAACGCAGGAGGAGTTCGACAGGAACGTGGCGGTGAGTCGCGGGCTTCCCCCGGGCGACGACAGCTACTACGCGCGCATGCTCCGGGGGAGCACCACCTCGCACCGCGAGTGGCTCGCCGCCAACGAAGCGCGACAGAAGATGCGGTACAGGTGGGCCGACTTCTTCAAGGAGTACGACCTGCTCCTCTGCCCGGCCGCCGCCTCCGCCGCCTTCCCCCACGACCACGAGGGCGAGCGCCACGAGCGCACTATCGAGATCAACGGTCGGCGCGTTCCCACCACCGATCAGCTCTTCTGGGCGGGCTACCCGGGCATGGCGTATCTGCCCGGCACGGTGGCCCCGATCGGGCAGACCAGAGCGGGCCTGCCGGTGGGCATCCAGATTGTCGGCCCCCAGTACGGTGATCGCACCTGCATTCAGATGGCGAGGCTGCTCGAGCGCGAGTACCAGGGTTTCGTGCCCCCGCCTGCCTACGCCTAAGGAGAGAGAGATTCCGATGGAACAGCGCACCCTCGGCAAGAGCGACCTTCGTGTCTCGGCCATCGGGCTCGGACTGATGTCCATGTCCGGCACCTACGGCAAGAGTGACGACGAGCAATCCATCCGCGTGATCCACGCCGCCCTCGATCGCGGGGTGAACTTCCTCGACTCGTCCGACCTCTACGGCTGGGGGCACAACGAGCAGCTCCTCAAGCGTGCCCTCCACGGGCGGCGCAAGGGCGTGGTGCTCGCCACCAAGTTCGGCAACGTGCAGACGGCGGACGGCAAGGGCGCCTTCGTGGACGGGCGGCCGGCCCACGTCGTCCAGGCCTGTGACGCGAGCCTCCTCCGGCTGGGCGTGGACGTGATCGATCTCTACTACCAGCACCGCGTCGATCCCAAGGTACCCATCGAGGAGACGGTGGGGGCCATGGGCCGGCTCGTGGAGCGTGGAAAAGTCCGCTACCTGGGGCTCTCCGAGGCCGCCCCGGACACGATCCGCCGCGGCCACGCCGTGTACCCCATCACCGCCGTGCAGAGCGAGTACTCGCTCCTCTACCGGCAGCCCGCCGAGGA
>DASYQB010000178.1:0-9212 GCA_036005985.1 Candidatus Methylomirabilota bacterium
TGCTGGTGCTGGGCTGTGCCGTGTTCGACGGCGACGGGTTGGTTCTTCCCGGGATGCATGGCTGAGACACCGTGCCGGGCGGGCAAGGCTGCATCATCCCCGTTCCCGGTCCCGCGGGCGACGAGGTTCCGCCCGGTATATTGCTCTGGGGGGACTGGGGAACGCTTCCCGGGGAGATTCGCGGCTGGGTCGGTCCCGGTGCCCCCGGTAACGTTCCCGGCTGGGTGCTTCCGGGTAACCCCGGCGTGCCGGGTACCCCGGGAGTGGTTGTTTGCGCAGATGCGGTTCCGGCTACGAAGGCTCCGACGAGAGCGACGGCACAAGCGGTCTTCCAGGTCATGACTCGGTCTCCTTCTGGAAAAGTGAACGCCTGCACACGATCGAGTGCATCGCCTGTGCCACCATCTCGCAGACTCTGCGTCCAGCGTAGAATTCCTGAGGGGAGCGGCGGGCGTCACGTAAGAAATTCACAGCTGAGCAATTTCACGAAGGAGAGAGTATGGAACGGCGACGGCTCGGCGATACCGACATGCAGGTGAGCGTGCTGGGTTTCGGCGGCTCCGAGATCGGCTATCAACGCGTGAGCGGCCGCACGGTGGCACGGCTGCTCGGCGGCGCGCTGGACGCCGGGCTCAACGTGATCGACACCGCCGAATGCTACGAGAACAGCGAAGAGCTCATCGGCAAAGCGATCAGCGGCCGGCGCCGGGAGTTCTATCTCTTCTCCAAGTGCGGCCACGGACGGGGCTACGGACACGCCGACTGGCGGCCGGCCGCGCTGCTCTCGAGCATCGAGCGGAGCCTCCGGCGGCTCCGCACGGAGGTGCTCGATTTGATCCAGCTGCACAGCTGCTCCCTGGAGCACCTGAAGAAAGGCGACGTCGTGGCGGCCCTCGAGCGTGCGCGTGAGCGCGGCTGGACGCGCTACATCGGCTATAGCGGAGACGGAGAGGCCGCCCGCTATGCCGTCGAGTGCGGGCGCTTCGACACCCTGCAGACCTCGGTGAGCATCGCCGACCAGGAAGCGCTCGAGCTCACCTTGCCCCTCGCCATGAAGCGGAAGATGGGCGTCATCGCGAAGCGGCCCATCGCCAATGTCGCGTGGCGCTACCGCGGTAAGCCGGCCGAGCCCTACTACCAGGCGTACTGGTCGCGGCTCAAGGCGCTCGACTATCCGTTCCTGCGCGGGCCGGCCGACTCTGCTGTAGGCACGGCGCTGCGCTTCACCCTGGACAGACCCGGCGTGCACACGGCCATCGTGGGCACCACGAAGCCGGACCGGTGGAAGGAGAACGCGGCCCTGCTCGCGGCGGGCCCCCTGTCGCGGGCGGAGATGGACGCCATCCGCGATCGCTGGAAGGAGGTCGCGGCCCCCTCGTGGATCGGGCAGATCTGAGACTGACCCAGGCTACCTCGTGACGTGAGAGAGAAGACGGGGCCACGCGTCGCCGCGGAAGCTTCGCCGAAGATGCCGAGCCCAGCGATCGAGGCGAAGATCGACGGGATCGGCGATTCGAACGGGCTCGGGCGCCCGTCCGCGATCTTCCCGCACCACGTTCAGGAACGCCGCGCGCCACTCATCGTCGGCGAGGAGGCCGTGGAGATAGCAGCCGACCGCTCGATCCCGGCGGCAGCCCAGCTCGGCGCCCGCGTCGACGAACAACGGCTCGCTCCGGCCCGTGCTGCGAGTCTGCCCATGGTGGATCTCGTAGCCGGCCAGCGGCCGCCCGGACAGGGGCCACGCGCTCACGCAATGGTGCTGCCGGGTCCGCTTCTCCGACTCGAATATGGTGTCGATGGGCAGGAGTCCCAGCCCCGGCCAGGTTTTCGGCCCGCCTTCCGTGCCTCCCGCGTCCTCGAGATGCTCACCCAGCATCTGGTAGCCTCCGCAGAGACCGAGGATCCAGCAACCTGCGGCATAAGCCTCGGAGACCGCGAGGGCCATGCCGGATGCCGTGTGACGCACCAGATCCGCCACGGTGGCCTTGGAGGCTGGAAGAACGAGGAGATCCTGCTCGCTCACCAGCCGGGGATCGGTGATCCAGGTCAGATGCACGTCCGGCTCGGCAAGGAGCGGGGCGAGATCTTCCGTGTTGGCCACGGCCGGGCTCAGGAGACCGCCCACCCGGAGCATGTCGGCAGGGGCCCGGGTGTTCAGTGGAAGGCGGAGCGGCCGATCTTCCTCGTCGAGACCGTGATCGAGATAGGACACGACGGCGAGGACGGGGGAGCCCGTCATCGCTTCGAGCATGGACACCCCGTCCTCGAACAGAGCCGCCTCGCCCCGGAATCTGTTCACGATGATGCCGAGCACACGCCGTCGATCCTCGTCGGGGAGCAGATCGAGGGTGCCCTTGACCTGGGCGAACACGCCGCCCCGGTCGATGTCGGCCACGAGGAGGATACCCGCGCTCACGAGGCGGGCCGGCCGAAGGTTCACGAAATCCCTCGGCCACAGATTGATCTCCACGGGCGAGCCGGCGCCTTCCAGCACGATCACGTCGTGGCGATCGGCGAGGCGCCGGAGGGCCGCGTCCGCGATGGCGGCGAGCGCGCCCGTATCGCGAAAGTACTGCGCCGCGTCGACCTGCCCCATGACCTTGCCGAGAACGATCACCTGGGCCCCCGTCTCGCTCACCGGCTTGAGGAGCACCGGGCCCATGTCCACGTGAGGCTCTTGACGCGCCGCCTGGGCCTGGAGAATCTGGGCCCGCGGCATCTCGAGTCCGTGGCGGGTGACCCCGGCCTGATTCGCCATGTTCTGCGCCTTGAACGGCACGACGTCCAGGCCGGCGTCGGCGAGGAGCCGACACAATCCCGCCGCGACCACGCTCTTGCCCACATCGGACGCCGTGCCGAGCACGGCGAGAGCGGCTTTCACGTTGGCGCCGGTCCGCTCAGGCCGGCTTCTTGCTGGGCCGTTCCGCGACGGGGAAGCCCGCCTTCTTCCACGCGGCGAATCCGCCGTCCATCTCGTAGACGGGCTCGAGGCCCATCTGCTGGGCGACGTCGGTGGCCAGCGCCGATCGCCAGGCGCCGTTGCAGTAGAAAATGAAGTTCTTGCCGGAGCCGAAGACTTCCTTGTAATAGGGGCTGTCCGGGTCGATCCAGAATTCCAGCATGCCGCGCGGGCAGTGCACGGCGTCGGGGATCATCCCTTCCCGCTCCAGCTCGCGCACGTCGCGCAGGTCCACGAACACCACGTCATCCTTGCCGTGGCGGGCCCGCGCCTCCTCGAGCGTGAGCGTCTTGATCCTGGACTTCGCCTCGTCGACGAGCTGCCGAAAGCCCTTCTTGAGCTTCATGGCCTGCCTCCCTAACGTGAAAGATGGGGTCGCGCCCCCGCACTCTACACCTTGGCGGCGCCGGCCGACTCGCCGGCCTGATGCTACACTTCCGTGGTCGTCCACCCTGAGCTCTCCAAGGAGACAGCCGTGCTCGTTCACGCCACGCCGAGGCAGGCCGCGGCGATCGTGCGGGCGATGAAGTGCGTCGCCACCGACGATGGAGCCGACACGCTGACCGCCGCCGACGCCACGGCCATCGAGCCCGAAGCGCTCCATGAGGCCTTCACCTGTCCCCACGACTCGACGCATCTCCTGAGCGGCTACTCCACGCGCCCACAGGGTGAGCTGCTCGTCTCGACGTTCACCGCGGGCATGCACCCGCTCGAGCCGATGTCCGGCACATCCTTCCCGTGATCTCCAGCTGGCATCTCGGCATCGAGCTCAATCCCGTGGCGGGCACGTGGACGGGGGCGCTCCATCCGGGAAAGTTCTCGGTGGCTGGGAGCGCGGCACGGAGACGATGGGCGATCCGTTTGGCGCGGGCGGGGATTTCTGGGCGGTGGCCCCCACCGCCCGCGAGGATCTCCAGCGTCGCTTTCGCATCCCGCCCCTTGCTCCCGTCGATGCGGCGGTGAGACCCCGTCGATCGGCAAGGAGCACCACGGTGAAGCACCTCGGTGTCCTGCTTCTCGTTCTCTGGATGGCCGTTCTACCCGGCTGCGGGCGATCGCGGGAAAGCGGGGGACCGGTTACTCTCGTCCTCAAGCACGCCAAGATCCTCGGGCCCGTGGATCCGATTCCCCACCTGCTCGCCGAATTCGAGGCCGAGCATCCCGGCGTCCGCGTGAAAGCGGAGGTATTGCCGTGGAGCTCGGACGAGCAGCGCCAGTTCCTCGTGATCAATCTCGAAGGGGGCCGGCCCGGCTTCGACGTCATGATGCTCGATTGCATCTGGGTGCCCGAGTTCGCGAAGGCGGGCTGGCTCCTCGATCTGACGCCCGACGTATCGCGCGAGGAGCTGTCCGCGCACTTTCCCTCGGCCGTCGAAGCGGGAACCTACGAGGGGCGGACCTGGGCCCTGCCGTGGTTCATGAACGTGGGGCTTCTCTACTACCGCGCCGATCTCCTCGCCCGCCATGGCTTCTCGGCGCCCGCGACCTACGCCGAGATGCTCGAGCAGGTCCGGGTGATCCGCGCGGCGGAGGGCAATCCTCGGCTCGCCGGGTATCTCTGGCAGGGCAAGCAGTATGAAGGCCTCGTGGTGAACGTGCTCGAGGGGCTGTGGGCCGACGGCACGAGTCTGCTCGACGCCGATGACCACCTCTTCCCTGATCCCGGTCGCGCCGAGCAGGTTCTGAGGTTTCTTCGCATGCTCATCGACACGGGGGTGAGCCCGGGGTGGGTGACGGCGGCGGACGAGGAGAGCACGCGGCGACCTTTCGGCAACGGCGAGGCCGTCTTCCTCAGAAGCTGGCCGTACGCGGCGGACCTGTTCGAGCGGTCCGACTCACCGGTGCGAGGCAAGGTCGGCCTCGCGCCGCTGCCCCGTCAGGTCGCCGACCGGCCCGCCCCCGGATCCACGGGCGGCGCCCATCTCGCGGTCACCAGGCAGACCCGTCATCCCGTCGAGGCCATGGAGCTCACCCGCTTTCTCACGGGCCCCCGCGCGCAACGGGCGATGACGGCGAGCGGCGCCACCAAGCCCACCCGGATGGCTCTCTACCACGACCCCGAGCTGGTGCGGGCATCGCCCACCCTGCCGCGCATTCACGATCTGACCCTGGCTGGACGCTCTCGCCCCGTCACTCCCTACTACGTCATCATCTCAACGACGCTCCAGCCCGAGCTGTCGGCGGCCCTCGTGAGGGTCAAGAGCCCGGCGCGGAGCGTGGCCGACGCGCGGCGGCGGGTCGAGTTCTTCCTGCGGGATCTGCACGAGTGACCGCGGACGGCCGGGCGGGAAGCGCCGGGCGCGCGGAGCGGCGAGCCCGCGCGCGCGGACTGCTCCTCCTCGCTCCCGCTCTGGTGACCCTCGCCACTCTCACGCTCTATCCGACGATCTGGGTCGGCTGGCTCTCCCTGCAGCGCCGCATGCCGATCTTCGGCGTGAGCCGATTCGAAGGCCTGGGCAACTACGCGTTCCTCGCCACCGATCCCCGTTTCTGGAAGGCGGCCCAGGTCACCCTCGTCTTCACGCTGGCGTCGGTGGCTCTCGAACTGGCCGGGGGAGTGCTGGCCGCGGTGGCCCTGCGCGGCCTGCGCGGAGGATCGAGGATCGCGCTGTCCTTGCTGCTCCTGGCGTGGGCGCTTCCTTCGGTGGTGACGGCGAAGCTCTTCGAGTGGCTCTTTCACCCAGCGGCGGGCCTGATCAACTTCGCCCTTGGCGGAATCGCCCTGAACTGGCTCGGTGACCCGCGGCTTGCCCTGCCCGGCCTGATCCTCGCCGACGTCTGGCGCACGCTGCCCTTCGTGGCCGTGCTCTGCTATGCGCGCCTCCTCGCCATCCCCGCCGAGGTGTACGAGGCGGCGCAGCTTGATGGAGCGGGGGCCGTGGCCACGCTCACCCGGATCACTCTCCCCCTCCTTCGCCGGATACTCTTCATCGCCCTGCTCTTCAGGACCCTCGACGCCCTCCGCTCCTTCGACCTCATGTTCGTGCTCACCGGCGGCGGCCCCGCCGGCACCACGGAGACGCTGACCGTGTATGCATACCGAAGTCTCTTCCAGGCCGTCCAGCTCGGCCTGGGCTCCGCGGTGGGAGTGGTGGTCTTCGCCCTCGTGATGCTGGTGGCCTGGGCGTATCTGCGCGCGCTCCGAAGCCAGGGGCTCACGGCATGACGCACCGCCGCGCCGGAGCCATGCGGCTGCGCGACTGGATCGTTCTCGCGGTGTTCCTCGTCTACGCGATCCCGTTCTTCTGGCAGCTCCTCACGTCGCTCAAGCCCGAGGCCGAGCTCATGGTCCTCCCGCCGCTCCTCCCCACGCGGCTCACCGGGGAGCACTACCGGGCGGTTCTCGAGCAGAGCGTGATGCTGCGCGCTCTCGGCAACAGCTTTGGCGTCGGCGCCATCACCACCGTGCTCGCCCTCGGGCTGGGCCTCTTCGGCGCCTACGGGCTCGCGCGGTATCCGGTTCCCGGCAAGGGGATGCTCCTTCTCCTCATCGTGGGCGGCACGGCCTTTCCGCAGATCGCCACGGTGAGCCCCCTCTATCTCCTGATGCGGGCCCTCGATCTGCGCGACACGTGGCTGGCCCTCATCCTCGCCAACACCTCGTTCGCCCTGCCTCTGGTCATCTGGCTCCTCATGGGATTTCTCCAGGAGGTCCCCGCCCAGCTCGAGGAGGCCGCTGCCGTGGACGGGGCAAGCCGTCTGCGCGCCTTTCGCTGGATCGTGCTGCCCCTCCTCGCCCCCGGCCTCGCCTCCGCCGCCCTCCTCACCTTTCTCTTCTCCTGGAACGAGTTCCTTTTCGCCTACACTTTCACCGCTACCGAAGCGAGCCGCACCGTGCCGGTCGCCCTCGCGCTCTTTCCCGGCGTGTTCGAGGTGCCGTGGGGCGACATCGCGGCCGCCTCCATGCTCGCGAGCGTGCCGCCGCTCGTGTTGGTCATCGGGCTGCAGCGCTATCTCGTCCGCGGCCTGCTCTCCGGCGCGCTGCGAGAGTAGCGAGACGTGTTTGATCGGAGCTTCTCACTGCCGGCGAGGAGGAAGACCATGGAGCAGGTGACCCGACGCGCGCTGTTGATCGGAGGAGCGAGCGGACTGGCCGTGATGGCGGGGGCGCGAGGGGCGCAGGCCCAGGCGGCGCCGGCCACCGCGGGTCCTCCCGACGCGAAGCTGATCGAGGATCTGGTCGCCGCCAATCGCATCCTCGTCGACCAGGGCGTGGTGGACGGCTACGGGCACGTGAGCGTGCGGCACGACAAGTCGGCCGACCGCTATCTCATGTCGCGCTCCATCGCGCCCGAGCTGGTGACGGCGGCCGACATCATGGAGTACGACTTGGACAGCGCGCCCGTCGATCCGCGAGGGCGGGCCGTGTATCTCGAGCGCTTCATTCACGGCGAGATCTATCGCGTCCGCCCGGACGTGCGCGCCGTCGTCCACAACCATTCGCCGTCCGTCATTCCCTTCGGCGTGACGGGGGCGCCCCTCCGCCCGCTCTACCACATGAGCGCCTTCCTCTGGCCCGGGGTGCCGGTCTTCGAGATCCGCAGCGCCGGCGGGCCCGCCACGGACATGCTCATCCGCGATGCGGCGCTTGGCCAGGCCCTCGCGCGGTCACTCGGCGCGGGGCCGGTGGCCCTCATGCGTGGCCACGGCGCGGTGGTGGTGGGAGCGAGCGTGCCCGAGGTGGTCTTCCGCAGCGTCTACACCGAGGTGAACGCGCGGCTGCAGGCGCAGGCCATGGCTCTCGGAGGAACCGTCACCTACCTCGATCCGGAAGAGGCGAAGCGGGCGCAGGCCTCGATCGGGGGAACCATTGGACGTCCGTGGGAGCTGTGGAAGAAGAAAGCCTTGGCCCGCTAGGACGGGCGGCTCACCTCAGTGGGTGCACACGCCTTTGACCCACTCCCCGTCGGGCCGACGGCACTGGCAGGGCCGGCCCGGGGGGATGAAGATGGGGAGGGCGCAGATGCCCTGGCTCGTATAGCAGACGCGGGCGAGCGGATACGGATAGTTGACGGGAAGGAGCTCGTAGAGCACGGGCTCCGGAAATTGCTGCGCGGTCGCGGGAACTGGCAGGGCCAGTCCGAGAAGAGCGGGAAGTAGTAGACGCTTCATCGCAGTTCCTCCCGTCGGCTCTGCCTGGCTTATCGCAGGTGTGGTAAGACCTGCTCACCCAGGAGACGAATGGAGCGCAGGACCCTGGCCTGCTCCATGCCCGGCCACTGGAGGCGGAAGATCATTGTAGTCAGACCGAGGCGCTCGCGGTAGCGGGCGATCTCTTCCTTGACTCGGGAAGGATCACCCAGGAGAAAGCGGTCCCGCGCGAGAGCCCCGAAGTCCGAGGCGAAGATCTCCCCGGCGGGAAGTGCCTTGTCCTGTTCCCATTGCCGATAAGCGGCGTACTTGGCCTCGAGAAAGGGGCGAGCTTCCGCCACGGCGCCCGCGTGGTCCGGCGCCACGTAGCATTCCTTGATGAGGGGGATCTCCGCAGCGGGCGGCTTTCCGAGCGCCCGTCGCGTCTCGCGAAACAGAGCGAGCTGACGCTCCAGGGTCTCGAGGGTGGTGTGCGGGTTCATCAGCCACGCGTCGCCCAGTCGGGCGGCGCGCTTGACGCCAGCGTCGGCGTTGGCGGCGAGCCAGATGGGCGGGCGCGGGCGCTGGTGGGGCGGCATGGAGATGCGCACGTCGGTGATGGCGAAGTGCCGCCCGGCATAGCTCACCGGCTCGCCTGTCCAGAGCCGCTCGATGATCTCGAGGCCTTCCGTGAGCCGGCCCACGCGCTCGCGCGGATCCTGTCCCAGGGCGCGATTCTCGGCGTCGCGGTAGCCGAGACCGACGCCGAGGATGAAGCGGCCGCCCGAGATCACGTCAAGAGTGGCGAGCTGCTCCGCGATGTCGACCGGATGGTGCAGGGGAAGCAGAAGGACACCGGTGCCGAGAGACATGGGGCCGGCCTCGGCGGCCACGCGGGAGAGGACGGGGATGGGCTGGAAATAGCTGAAGGGTGCCGAGAGATAGTGCTGGCTCGCCCACACGGAATCGAAGCCGACGGCGGAGGCGAGCCGGACCTGCTCGAGGTGCTCCTGGAAGCGGCCGGCCTGCGAGTCGACCGGTGAGTGCTGTACCGATAATCCCAGACCGAACTTCATGGAGAAAACTCCCCCGCCGGGGGAGGAGGCCCCCGGCGGGATGGCGATCTATGGATCAGGAGTGGCTACTTTTCGCCGGGCATCTCGCAAAAGTCGAGCACACTGTC
>DASYQB010000179.1:0-10752 GCA_036005985.1 Candidatus Methylomirabilota bacterium
AAACTACGTCGTCACCGCGGATTTTCCCTCGGCGGGCGGACTCAAGAGCGGGTCGTCGATCGAGATCGCGGGTGTGCAGGTGGGCCGGGTCACCGCGATCCGGCTGGACAACTATCAGGCCCGCGTGGTCATGGCCATCGAGAACAGCGTGAAGCTCACGGAAGACTCCATCGCGTCGATCAAGACCAAGGGCCTCATCGGCGAAAAGTTCGTCCAGATCAGCCCGGGCGGGTCGGACAAGGTCATCAAGCCGAACGGCAAGATCACCGAGGTGGAGCCGCCTATCGATCTGGAGGAGCTGTTGTCGAAGTACGTTTTCGGCAAGGTCTAACGGCAACCCACATCAGTGGAGGATCATCGATGACAGGCCGTCGCTCATCTCTGACCACGTCGGCGGGCCGGCTCGAGCTGGCTTGGCGCATCGTCCTCGCCGCTCTTCTCATCCTGTCCATGGCTCCGGAAAGCTGGGCGGGTCAAGCCCAGGATCAGCTCAAAGGCGCCATCGACCGCGTGGTCAGCACCCTCGAAAGCCCGGCCCTCAAGGGCGACACCAAGGTGGCGGAGCGGCGAGCGGCCGTTCGGAAAATCGCCGACGAGATCTTCGATTTCGGCGAGATCGCCCGGCGGGCGTTGGGCCGCTACTGGCAGCCCCTGACCGAGCCCCAGCGCACGGAGTTCGTCGGGCTCTTCGCCGACTTGCTCGAGCGCTCCTACATCTCCAAGATCGAGCTGTACGGGGGAGAGAAGATCGTCTACAGCGGTGACCGGATGGAGGGTGACCTCGCCACCGTGAGCACCAAGATCATCACCAAGAACGGCACCGAGGTGCCCGTCGACTACCGTCTCTTCAAGAAGGGCGACCGCTGGATGGTGTACGACGTCAACATCGAGGGCATCAGCCTCGTGTCCAACTACCGGACCCAGTTCAACAAGATCATCCAGACCAACGGCTACAACTCGCTCGTGGAGCGCATGAAGGTCAAGCAGAACGAGTTCCTCGAGGTGAGCGGCGGGAAGCGAAAGGCCCAGAACTAGGGTGCCCGCGGCCGCGCCGGCGCCCGAATCGGGGCCGGCGCGGCACCCTCCACCGCCGTCGGCATTTCGCTTCCTCCGGCCCCTCCTTGTGGGAGCCGGCCTGGCCTTCGTGGCCTGGCTCGTCTGGGACCTCGGTCCCGCCGCCGTCTGGAACACCTTCCGCGCCCTCGGCGGTTGGCTCGTTCTCGTGATGTTCGTTCCGTTTTGCGCGGCGGTCGCTCTCGACACTCTCGGCTGGCGAGTGCTCCTGCCCGGTGCGCGCACGGGCGCGGTCGCGCTCATGGGCGCCCGTCTCGCCGGCGAGGCGGTCAACCTCGCCACCCCCACGGCCTCTGTAGGCGGCGAGCCTTTGAAGGCCTATCTCATACGCGACCGGATTCCCCTCGACCAGGGCCTCGCGTCGGTGGTCGTGGACAAGACAACCATGGTGATCGGCCAGGCCGTCTTTCTCGCGGGCGGCCTCATCCTCGCCCTCACCGCCCTCGATGCGCCGAGGGAAGTCTCCGCGGCCATGGGCGTCCTCCTCGCCGCGGAGGTCATCGGCGTGGGCGGATTCATCGCGGTGCAGCTGCGCGGCGGGGTGGCGGGGGCAGGCCGGATTCTCCAGCGGCTCGGCGTGGGCCCCTCCGGTGAGTATCACGACCTGCTCCGCAAGGTGGAAGACCGGCTGGTCGATCTCTATCGCCGGCGGGGGACGCGCGTCGCCGTCTCGGCGATTCTCCACGGGGGCGGCTGGGCGGTGGGCGGACTCGAGATCTACATCGTGGTGAGACTCGCGGGCCTCCCGGTTGACCTCGGAACGTCGTTGGTGCTCGAGGCCCTGAGCACCGCCGTCCGCTTCGCCACCTTCATGATTCCCGGCTCGCTGGGAGCCCTCGAAGGCGGCAACGTGGCCGCCTTCGCTGTCCTCGGATTGCCGGGGGCGGCCGGCCTGTCCTTCTCGCTCGTTCGGCGATTGCGGGAGGCCACGTGGGCGGTGATAGGTCTGGGCGCGCTCGCCGTCTTCAAAGCGCATCCCGCGGCGCCGCCGCCCGACGAGCCGGCAGGCAGCTGAAGTTACGCAACCGCCGACGCTATGGTAAGCTTAGCCGGCTTTAAATCAACCATTTGGAGGTACACGTGGGATCCGTACGCGTCGCCATCGTGGGAGTCGGCAATTGCGCCTCGGCACTCGTTCAGGGTGTTCACTATTACAAGCAGGCCCCTGACGACGGGTTCATTCCGGGTCTCATGCGTCCCCGCCTCGCCGGATACCACGTGGGTGACATCGAGTTCTCGGCGGCCTTCGACGTGGACGTCAACAAGGTCGGGCTCGACCTGTCCCAGGCGATCTGGGCCAAGCCCAACAACACCGTGCGCTTCGGGGAGGTGCCCCATCTGGACGTGCCCGTCCAGCGCGGCATGACCCACGACGGCCTCGGCCATTACCTCTCCCAGATCATCACCAAGGCTCCCGGCCCCACCGTGGACATCGCGGGCATCCTCCGTGAGACCCGCACCGACGTGGTGGTGAATTTCCTGCCCGTGGGCAGCGAGATGGCGACCAAGTGGTACGTGGAGCAGATCCTCGATGCGGGATGCGGCTTCGTCAACTGCATTCCCGTGTTCATCGCGCGGGAGGAATACTGGCGGCGGCGCTTCGAGGAGCACGGGCTGCCCGTGGTGGGCGACGACGTCAAGTCGCAGGTGGGCGCCACCATCGTCCACCGGATACTGACCAAGCTCTTCATGGACCGCGGGGTCCACATGGAGCACACGAGCCAGCTCAATGTCGGAGGCAACACCGACTTCCTGAACATGCTCGAGCGCTCGCGTCTCGCCTCCAAGAAGATCTCCAAGACCGATGCCGTCCGCTCGCAGCTCGCCCACGACATGGCTCCCGACGACATACACATCGGACCCAGCGACTACGTGCCGTGGCTCAACGATCGCAAGTGGGCGCACATTCGCCTCGAGGGCCGCTCCTTCGGCGACCAGCCCATCAATGTCGAGCTCAAGCTCGAGGTGTGGGACTCGCCCAACTCGGCCGGCGTGGTCATCGACGCCATCCGCTCGTGCAAGATCGCCATGGATCGAGGCCTCAAGGGCGCGCTCCTCGCCCCCTCGGCGTACCTGATGAAGTCTCCGCCCGAGCAGTGGTCGGACGAGACCGCGCGCGTGCGGCTCGAGCGCTTCATCGACGGCGGCGTCTAACCGGATCCCTGTCCTGGCATTCAGGCCGCGCTGGCCCTCGGTGATACACTTGGGCGAACGGATGGTCGCCATCACATGATCGCCATAACGCGGACCGGCCGGCTCCTCCGGCGCCTCGTGCGGCTTTCCTGCCGTCGGCCCATCGTGACCACGGCCATCTCGCTGCTCCTCGCGGTGGCCGGCGTCATCTATACCCTTCACACCCTGAGCTTCGGCACGTCCGGGCGCGACCTCCTGCCCCGGGACGCCGGATACATCGTCCGCTACAACCAATACGCCCGCGAATTCGGTGAGCTCGAGGACATCGTCATCGTCATCGAGGCGCGGACGTTCGAGGCCGCCAAGGCCTACGCGGCCCGCCTCGTCCACGAGCTGCGCGTTTCCCCCATCAAATTCCCCCGCGTGACCTACCGCGTGGACCCTCAGCGCTTCGAGGGCCGGCAGCTCCTCTACCTGCCCACCGAGCAGCTCAAGGAAGTGCGTGACCGGATCTTCGACTACCAGGAATTCATGGAGAGCTTCGCGGGCGATCCAAGCCTCGCCCGCCTCGTCGAGGGCGCCAACGCGGCGATGGCCTCGGCCTTCGTGTCGAATCTCTTCGATCTGGGCCTCGAGAAGGGCGGTGGCGAGAACACCCGCTTCCTCCAGCTCGTGCTCGAGCAGATATCCGACCGGCTCGATCGGCCCACACCCTACCGCTCGCCCTGGGGCACTCTGTTCTCACTGGGTGATCGGCCGGCCGACGCGGGGTACTTCCTCTCGGAAGACAAGAGCCTGCTCTTCGCCCTCGTGGAGACGCCCCAGTCGGACAAGGGCAGCTTCATGGGCGACCGGCGCGCCATCGAAGTCATCCGGGGCGTGATTGCCAAGCTCAAGCCAGACTTCCCCAACGTGCAGGCGGGCGTGACGGGCGGCCCTACCCTCTCCAACGACGAGATGACCGCCGCTTTCGAGGACAGCAGCATCGCCACGGGGATCGCGTTCGCTCTCACCCTCCTCGTCATGATGCTGGCGTTCTGGCGGGTGGGCAAGCCGCTCCTCATGCTCGTCGTGCTCGCGATCACTCTCGCGTGGTCCATGGGGATCATTGCCCTGACCGTGGGCCACCTGACCATCTTCTCGGTGATGTTCATCTCCATCGTCATCGGGATCGGCATCGACTACGGCATCTACTTCCTCTTTCGCTACGAGGAGGAGATCTTCCTCGGGCGCAATCTGAAGGAAGCCCTGGAGCTCACGGCGGCCCGCACCGGCCCCGGCATGCTCATCGGCGCTCTCACCGCGGGCTTCACCTTCTACGTCCTGATGCTCACCGACTTCCGGGGCATCCAGGAGCTGGGCTTCATCGCGGGCACGGCCATCCTCATGGCCTGGCTCGGCATGATGACGCTGTTTCCCGCCCTCCTCATGCTGGTGGACCGGCATCATGCGGAGCGGCCCAGGAATCAGGCGCCGCGCGCCCACGCCATCGAGCGCATGCACGTGCCCGTGCTCGACCGGATCACCAGCTATCCGAAGACGGTCCTCACCGTGGCCGGTGTCGCCACCCTGGCCTCCCTCGGCGCCGTCCCCTTCGTGGGCTTCGACTACAACCTCCTCAATCTCCAGGCGAAGGGAACGGAGTCCGTCGTGTGGGAGAAGCGCATCCTCGCCGCCACGGGGCGCTCGGGCTTCAACGGCCTTGCCTCCGCCACCAGCCTCGAGGAGCTGCGCAAGAAGCAGGTGGCCTTCGAGAAGCTGCCCTCGGTGGCGGACGTCGATTCCGTCCTCCGCGTGATCCCCGACAACCAGCAGGAAAAGATCGGCATCGTCAAGACCTTCGCCCCCATCGTCGCTCCCGTCCGCGTGGGCCGCTCCAGCCCGGTGGACATCGAGCGGCTGGCCCGCGCCCTCGGCGAGCTCGAGCGCCGCCTGGACATCTTCGCCACGGAAGCCGGCGACAAGCTGCCCAAGGATCTCAAGGATCTCCGGGCCACGACGGACGCGCTCCTCAAGACGCTCAAGACCGCGGACCGGGAAGTCGCCGAGCCCGCCCTGTCCCACCTGCAGTCCCAGCTCTATCGGGACTTCACGAGCAAGTTCTTCGACCTCCAGCGCAACCTCAATCCCCGCCCGGTGGTCCTTGCCGACGTCCCCGAGGAGATCCACCGGAAGTTCATCGGCAAGCGGGGCGACTTCCTGCTTCAGATCCATCCCAGGGTGGACATCTGGGAGCGAGAAGGCGCACGGACGTTCGTGCGGGAGCTGCGGTCGGTGGACCCCGACGTCACGGGCGCGCCCATCATCACCTACGAGGCGATCGGCTACATGGAGCGCGCCTACTACCAGGGCACGATCTACGCCTTCCTCGTGGTGGGGATTCTGTCCTTCCTGATGATCCGGCGGGTGAAGGAAACGCTGCTCGCGCTCCTCCCCCTCGTGCTCGCCCTGTTGTGGACGATGGGTCTCATGCGCGTGTTCAACATCCAGTTCAACATGGCCAATGTGTGGGGCCTGCCCCTCATCATCGGCGCCTCCGCGGAATTCGGCCTGAACGTGATGATCCGCTACCTCGAGGGCCGCGATCATGGCGGTCCCCTCGTGGCACGAAGCACGGTGATGGCGGTCGCCCTGAGCGGAGTCAGTACCATGGTGGGCTTCGGAAGCCTGATGATCGCGCGCCACCAGGGCATCTACAGCCTCGGCCTCCTCCTCACTCTCGGCTCGGCCTGCGGCCTGTTCGCCTCGCTCGCCGTCCTCCCCGTCATCCTCCGCCTCATTACAAAGCGAGTCGCCGCGCCCGCCACGCCAGCCGTAGCCCGCTCCACCGCCGCCTAATCCTTCGGTTCTGGGATATAGCTGGCGGAACAGGCCAGCGAGAAGGGTCCAGATGCGAGGCGGCGCCCGAAGGCCCGCGCGAGGCGTAGTCTCTCTACGTTGAGCGCGAGGCCGAGGGCGCCAACGAAGCAGATGGGCCCTTATCGGTGGCCGGAACTAAAACGCGTCGGGGGCGGCGGCAATTCTTTCGAGGTCGGCGTGGGTGTAGGAGCCGAGGCTACGAAAATCGAGGTCGGTGTAGTTCTTGATCCAGCGCATGGCGACCTTCACCGCCTTGCCGTAGCGCGCTTCGGCCTCCGCGTCCCTCTTCGGCATGAGGCGCAGGATGTCCTCGACTTCCTCGTGCAGGAGGCGCTTGACCATGGAGAAGTCGTGCACCTGTGACGGATCGGTGGAATCTTTCGCGTGATGGCGGATGCGCTGGGCGATCTGCGCCACCGACATGCGCCCTGTGGCCAGATCTTCCATGAGAGCAGGATGAACGCCCGGCTTGCCCGCGAGGCTGTCGATGCCCTTGGCCCCGCGTCCGCCGAGCCATCCCTCGACGTATTCGATGACCATGCGCGCGGTGCGGCGCGTGCCGCCCACCGTGACCGGGCCCGCCGGCACCTCGATCTTCACCGGATAGTTGGCAGGATCGGCCATAGCCGCGGTGGGGGGACGCCCGGAGGCGGCGGCCTTCTTGAAGGGATCGCCCGCCGTCTTCATGTGGAAGATGTGGGCGACCCAGGCGCGGATGAAGCCCTGCTCCGCCTCCCACTCCTTGTCGGCACGAATGGACTCGGCGGCGGCGCGATTCACTTCCGGATCATTGCTGGGCAGCGCGGTGGCCATGCCGCCAATGGGCACCGCCCCCCGCTTGAGACAGATGGCCACGAGGCGCCGGAAGATATTCGCGAGAAAGGGCGTGGTCTTGATGTCGACTCCGAATCGATCGGGCCACACGGACTTCGGATCGGCCATGACGAACTCGAAGATGGAGGCCTTGAGATCCCACCGCGCGGCGTTGAGCCCCGCCGCATAGGGACCGAGGGCGTAGAGCATCTCCTCCATGAGATACACCGCGGGAAGAGACTCCACGAGGGGAATCCCGCGGATGACCGCATCCGCGAGAGAGGGGAGATGGCGCCGGCTCGCGTCGAAGAAGTCGCGGTACCACGCCACCTCCTCCGCGCTCTCCACTTTGGGCAGGTAGAAGTAGATGCCCTGGCCCCGGCCCGCCTGGGCCCGCCCCGCGTAGAAGAGGGTGAGGGCGGTGCCCACGATGGCCGCGGGCACCGGACGCCCATCCACGCTCACCTCCGGCTCGTCGAGGTGAAGGGCCCGCTCACGATGCATGAAGAACGGCAGCTCGCCCGGCGCGATCCGGTATTCCCTGCCCCGCGCCGTATCGGAGAAGGCGAGCTCACCGTTCACCGCGGCGAGCCGGTTGTGGGCCGCCCGCACCGTATCGACGAGCCGGTGACCCGCGGAGTCTTCGTCGTCGTCGAGATCGCCCTCCGCGCGCTCGCCTTCCGGTCCCGGATTGAGGGCGTTGATGAACATGCTCGTGATGGAGCAGGGGCCCGAGATCTCGATGCCGGGCCGCCGGAGATCCTCGGGGACCGGCGGCACCTTCCAGTCGCCCGCGGTGGCCGCGGAAGCGGGCTGAGGTCCGGGCTGCGTTCCCTGCTCCAGCGCGCGCCTGAGCACGGCATCGCGCTGCCGGCGGAGGGCGTGCACTCGCGGCGTGAAGTCGTCGTGCATCTTGCAGAGGTAGTCGCAGAAGTCGGCGGTGAAGAGCTGGGCCGCCCCCTCCACGGGGGCGAAGCGAACACGCGTCGATGCCGTCATCTCGATGCTCCCGGCTCTGGGTGAGGGAACTAGAGCCTGGCGACCTGCACCAGGTTCGAATGCAAGGCGGGGCCTCCGCCCACATCAGCCTCGCGATCGTCGGTGATGACGTTGACCCCGCGGGCGCCCGTCTGATGCTTGGACCACCAGATGCCCTCGATCACCACTACTCCGGGCCGGGTATCCTCGGTCACCGTCGCGGTGAAGCGGGCGGCGCCGCGGGCGCTTCGCACCTCGACGGAATCTCCCTCGACGATCCCGCGTTCCCGCGCATCTTCCGGATGGAGGAAGACCGACGGCCCGTGCTGGCGGCGGCGCAGCATCTCGGACTGGCTGAAGGAGGAGTTCAGGAAGAAGCGGTTGGGGGGCACGATGCACTGCAGCGGATAGCGCCGGGACACCGCCTCGTTCTCCGGCCCCTCGACGAGCGGCGTCCAGGTGGGAAGCGATGGCAGCCCCACCCCCGCGAAAGCCGACGAGACGAACTCGATCTTACCCGAGAGGGTGGGGGCACCGTGCGCGAAAGGGAGATACGGCCGGCCCACGCCGAGACGCACCGAGCGCTCCGTGCGCAGGCGCTCATAGGAGACACCGGCCAGCGACGGATCGTTCGACCCCAGCGCCTCCCGCATCAGGGTGGACTCGTCCTTGGCGAAGTGCGGATCGGTCAGACCCATGGCGCGCGCGAGGAGCTGCACCACCTGCCAGTTGGAGCGTGACTCGCCGGCCGGCTCGATCACCGGGTCGGCCAGCTGCACGTAGAGATGCCCGAACGATTTGTAGAGATCGGTGTGCTCCATCGAGGTGGTGGCGGGGAGCACGAGGTCGGCGTAGTCCGTGGTGTCGGTGAGGTGCTGCTCGTGGACCACGGTGAAGAGATCCTCGCGCGCGAGGCCCGCCAATACCAGCTCCTGGTTGGGGGCGATGGAGGCGGGGTTGGAATTGTCGACGTAGAGCGCCTTCACGGGCGGATTCAGGTTTGTCTCGGTGAGCACGCGGCCGAGCTTGATCATGTTGACGGTGCGCGGGGCCGGGGTGGGCATGAGATCGCGTCGCTCGAGAGCGGCCAGATCGAGCCCGAAGGAGCGCGACGAGGAGAGCAGCGCGCCGCCCGCCGGATGGGCATAGGCGCCGGTGAGGGCGGGCAGACACGCGATGGCGCGGCAGGTGCTCCCGCCGTTGTCGTGGCGCGAGAGCCCGATGCCCACCCGGAGGAACGAGGCCCGGGTCGCCCCGTAGCGCCGGGCGAAGCTCACGATGCTGTCCGCGCGGATTCCGGTGATGGCGGCCACGCGCTCCGGATCGTACTGCTTGACGTGGTGAGCGAGCGGGCCAAACCCGACGGTGGCCCGCTGGATGTACTCGTGGTCCAGCAGCCCCTCGCCGATGAGCACGTGCATCATGCCCAGGGCAAGCGCGCCGTCGGTGCCCGGGCGCGGCTGAAGATGAAGATCGGCGAACTTCGCGGTGGGCGTGCGGTAGGGATCGATACCCACGATGAAGGCGCCGCGCTGGCGCGCCTTCTTGACCAGCGACATGAGGTTGATGTGGGAATAGCTGGCGTTGATGCCCCAGAGCACGACGAGATCGGAGTCCACCATCTGCTCGGCGTCGTTCCCCGCCACTGTGCCCACCGTGGCCATCCAGCCCGTGTAGGCGGTGCTGATGCAGATGGTCCGGTCGAGCTGGGAAGCGCCCAAGGCATGGAAGAGCGGGTGACCAGCCCAGTACTGGACGAGCCCGAGGGTGCCCGCGTAGGAGAAGGGCAGGAGGGCCTCACCGCCCCACTGGGCGATGACGCGGCGCCACCGATGGGCGATCTCCTCGATGGCGGCATCCCAGCTCACCCGCTCGAAGCGCCCCTCGCCCTTGGCACCCACGCGCCGGAGGGGCGTGAGGACACGCGTGGGAGCATAGAGCCGCTCCGCGTAGTCGTGAACCTTGCCGCAGACGACCCCGCGGGTGAAGGGATGCGTCGAGTCGCCGGCCACCGCGGTGACACGGCCCTCCTCCACGGTCACGGAGAGCGCGCACTGCGACGGGCAATCGTGGGGACAGACGGAGTGCCGAATCTCACGCATCGAGGCCACAGAGTAGCACACGTCGCACGGCGCGCCCATGGAGGTCCGGCCGGGCCCACTCGCCCTGCAAGTATCCGGGAAGCCTGCTATCCTCGAGGGCGAGCAGAGGCGGCGGCGGACCCCCGGAAGGCATTTCTGGAGGGTCGCGCCATGGCGGGGAACTCGACGGCGTCGTCGCACGTTCCCTCGGCGAAACAGCCCTCACCCCACACGCCGACACGGAGGCTCTTATGACAACGACGACGTGGCGAAAGCTCGTGGGTGCCCTTCTCGCGCTGCTGATCATTCCGACGTTCGCTTTCGCCGATGGTGGCGGGGGTGGAGGAGGTGGCGGGGGAGGAGGTGGAGGGGGCGGCGGCACGGAGTCGCGGGCCAAGCCGGAAGATCCCGAGTACACAGGGGCGGTGAAGGCCATAGAGGCCAAGGAGTTCGCCCGGGCCATTCCCATGCTCGAGAACGTGGTCAAGCGCGAGCCGGGAAACGCCGACGCCTACAACTGGCTCGCCTACGCCACCCGCAAGAATGGCGACCCGAAGGCGGCGATTCCCATCTATGAGAAGGCCCTTGCCATCGATCCCAAGCACCTCGGCGCTCACGAGTACATCGGGGAGGCCTACCTGGCCATCGACGACCTCGCCCACGCCAAGGAGCACCTCAAACGCCTCGACAAGCTCTGTCTGTTCAGCTGCGAGCAGTACCGTGATCTCAAGAAGGCGGTGGAAGCGTACGAGAAGAGCAACGGCAAGGTGAAGCCGACGGCGTCGTCGAAGTGATCACGCGGCAAGGCGGTTGA
>DASYQB010000180.1:0-5735 GCA_036005985.1 Candidatus Methylomirabilota bacterium
TGCCTCCTGAGAAACGCCGGAACGTCCAGGTCTTCCTCGGCCGGCTCGCGGTCACCTTCGGCGCGGATGTCGGCGGGCACGCGGCGGCGCCAGTCCTTGGTGGTAGGCACGCCGGGACGGGCCGGCCGGGGTAGGTCCACCACCTTCCCCGACGGCTGGCTCGACTCCTTGCGCTCGGTGAATCCGGTGGCGATCACGGTGATCCGCACCTCGTCCTGCAGGCTCGGGTCGATGACGGCGCCGAAGATGATATGCGCCTCCTCGTGGGCCGCCTCCTGGACGATGCGGGCCGCTTCCTCGACCTCGTGGAGGGAGAGATCCGAGCCGCCCGTGAAATTGATCAGGATGCCGCGGGCGCCCTCGATGGATGTCTCGTCGAGCAGGGGGCTCGCCACCGCCTTCTGCGCCGCGTCGAGGGCGCGATGCTCGCCCTTGCCCACTCCCGCCCCCATGAGGGCCATGCCCATCCCCGCCATGATGGTCCGCACGTCGGCGAAGTCGAGGTTGATGAGCCCGGGCACGAGGATCAGATCCGAGATCCCCTGCACCGCCTGGAGGAGCACGGTGTCCGCGACCTTGAACGCCTCCACGAGCGGCGTGCCGCGATCCACCACGGCGAGCAATCGCTGGTTGGGGATGGTGATGAGGGTGTCGACCACTCCCCGCAGCTCGGCGAGGCCCGATTCCGCCTGCTGGGAACGCCGCCGGCCCTCGAAGGCGAAGGGCTTGGTCACCACGGCCACGGTGAGAATGCCCATCTCCTTGGCGGTGGCGGCCACGATGGGCGCGGAGCCCGTGCCCGTACCGCCGCCGAGGCCCGCGGTGACGAACACCATGTCCGCGCCCTCGAGGAGCTTCTTGATCTGCTCGCGATCCTCGAGGGCGGCGTTCTTGCCCACCTCGGGATCCGCGCCCGCGCCCAGGCCCTGGGTCAGGCGCGCGCCTAACTGAATCTTGAGGGGGGCGGGCGAGGCGCGGAGAGCCTGGCTATCCGTATTTGCCACGATGAACTCGACGCCGGTGAAGCGGGCTTCCATCATGCGATTGATCGCGTTGGACCCGCCCCCCCCGAGACCGATCACCTTGATCTTGGCGTGGTCCCTGGTCTCCTCGAGCTCGAACATCGGTCGCCCCCGTGGCTCTGCCATCGGCTCCTCCTTGACTTCCGTGCGTGAGAATCGTCGTTGCTAGAAAAGTTCGCCGAACCAATCCCGCAGTCTGCGTACGGCGCCGGGCGCCGTCAGCACGCCTCCGTCGTCCGTGGCGGCGCCGCTCCGCCGCCCGCGCGCCCCGTACAGGGCGAGCCCCACCCCGGTGGAGTAGATCGGACTGTGCACCACGTCCGACAGGCCGCCGATGCCCGTGGGCAGCCCGCGTCGCACGGGCAGATCGAAGACCTGCTCCGCGAGCTCGGGGACACCGTGCAGGATCGACGTGCCCCCGGTCACCACCACTCCCGCCGCCGCCGCGTCTTCCAGCCCCGCCTTGGTCAGGTCGCGCGCGACGAGGGTGAAGATCTCCTCCACGCGCGGCTGGATGATCTCGGAGAGGATCTGGCGCGACAGCTCGCGCGCCTTGCGCCCGCCCACCGAGGGCACCGAGATCACTTCGTCCTCGCGCACGAGGGCGGTGAGGGCGCAGCCGTGGCGCTTCTTGAGCTCCTCCGCTTCCGCCGTCGGCGTGCGGAGCCCCACTGCCACGTCATTCGAGATGTGGTCGCCGCCCAGGGGCAGGATGCTCGTGTGCCACACCGCCCCGTCGCGGAACAGGGCCACATCCGTGGTCCCGCCGCCCAGATCGATGAGGAGGATGCCCAGCTCCTTCTCCTCGTCGGACAGCACGGCCTCCGCCGAGGCCAGCGGCTCGAGCACGATGTCCTGCACCTGCAGCCCCGCGCGATTCACGCTGCGCACCACGTTTCGTACCGAGGTGGTCGCTCCCGTCACCAGGTGCACCTCGACCTCGAGCCGCACCCCCGACATACCGAGCGGCTCCTTGACGCCGTCCTGATCGTCGACCACGTAGGTCTGAGGCAGGACGTGGATGATCTCGCGGTCCTGGGGCAGGTTGATGGCGCGGGCCGCGTCGAGCGCGCGATCCACGTCGGCCTGGCTTACCTCGCGGTGCTTGCCGGAGACGGCGATGACCCCGCGGCTGTTCACGCCCCGGATGTGGCCGCCCGCCACCCCCGCGAGCACGCTCGCGATCTCCACCCCCGCCATCTCCTCGGCGGCGCCCACCGCCTGCTTGATGCTCTCGACGGTGGAGTCGATATTGACCACCACGCCCTTGCGAAGCCCGCGCGAGGGGCTGGTGCCCACGCCCACGATGTCGAGAGTGCCGATGGACGACCACTCGGCGATGACACAGCAGATCTTGGTCGTCCCCACGTCGAGTCCCGTGATGATCTGCCGTCCTCTCGATCTGCCCATGGCCTCCCCTACCTCTTCGCGGTTTTCAGCACGACCTGGTCACGGAAGCGCAGATCGATCGACGTCACCGTTTGTCCCGAGGCCCGGAGCTGCGCGAGCACGCCGCCCAGGCGGCCCAGCCGGCCGTCCCAGTCCTCGCTCCCGATCCGGACCTCGACACCGTCCAGCATGAAGAGCACCGGCCCTTCGGGACGGCTCACGTCCACCTCGGAGATCTCGCCGAGGAGCGAGCTCTGGGCGCGCATGAGCGTGCGGAGGAGCGCCACTCCCGTGGCCACGCGCTCCGACGGCATGCGGCCCGCCGCCGCCACGTCGGCCGCGCTCACCCCGGAGATCACCGGCGCGTCGACGCTCACCGCGCGGGTCTCCGGGCCGAGGGGCACGCCCTGCTCGTCTACCCAGTAGAGAGCGCCCGCGTTGACGAGGGTGAAAGGCTGCCGCTCTTCCACGAAGAGCGTGACGCGGTTGGGGAATGCCCGAACCACCTCCGCGCGCCGCACGAGGGGCAGGGCTTCCACGCCGGCCACGGCGCGGCGCGCATCCAGGGTCCAGAGACTTTGACCGGGAGCGAGGCCGGAGGCCTTGACCACCTCGTCGGCGGAGAGCCGGCTCTGTCCCGCGACGTCCACGCGCTGGATGGCGAAGCGCGAGGTCTTGAGCATGGAGGCGCCCACGGTGGTGAGGGGGCCGCTGAGCACGGCCAGGAGCACGCCGACGCCGAGCCATGCCCCGACGCGGCGGATCCGGCGCAGGACACGGCGACGGCGACGCCGGCGGTCGAGCCGCTGGCCGCCGATGGCCGTGGTGGGCTCGGCTAGATCGGAGAGGCCGCCGTGCGAGACTTCGCGCGGCGAGAGGACGCCGATATGACCCCTCACGCTTCTCCCATGACCCGGATCTCGGGCTTGAGGGTGACGCCGAAGTGGCCCTGCACCCGCTCGCGCGTCATGTCCATGAGGGCGGTGATATCGGCCGCGTTCGCCCCGCCCCGGTTGACGATGAAGTTGGCGTGCTTGGCGGAGATCTCGGCGCCGTTGAGCCGCTTGCCCTTCAAGCCGACCTTCTCGATGAGCCGGCCCGCCACCTCGCCCGCGGGATTCTTCCAGACGCAGCCGGCGGAGGCGAGGGCGAGAGGCTGCGTCGCCTTCTTGACCTTGAGCCGCCGCTTCATCTCCTTCTGGATCTCGGCCTGCGGCCGCCGGTGGAGCTGGAGCCGCGCCCCTACCAGCACCGCGCCCACCGGCGCCGCGAACGCGCGATAGCCGAAGGCTCCGTTGCCCGGCTTGAACTCGCCCAGCGTGCCGTCGGGGTGGAGAAAGTACACGGCGGAGACAAAGTCGCCGATCCAGCCGTGGGGCGTGCCCGCGTTCATGGCGAGGGCGCCCCCGATCGTCGCGGGAATCCCCACCAGGCACTCGATGCCGCCCAGGTGGAGGGCGGCGGCCTCGCGGATGAGGGCGGAGAGCCCCACGCCCGCCCCCGCCACCACCTCCTCACCATTGAACTCGGCGCGGCCCAGGCACCCTTCGATCTTCACCACCACCCCACGCACGCCGCGGTCGCGCACGAGCAGATTGTTGCCGCCGCCGATGATGTCCACGGGCAGCTGCTCACGTTCCGCGAAGCTCAGGGCGAGCCGGATGTCCTCGACGTCCTGGGGGACGACGAAGATGTCCGCCGGTCCTCCAATCCTCAAGGAGGTATGGAAGCTCAGGGGTTCTTTGAACCGCACTTCGCCTCGAATCTCTCCCAGCATTAGGGCCTCCTGTTCGACGAGTCGCGCGGATCGTTGAGGCGCGTGAGCAGCTCCGCGCCAAGCTGGCCAACATCTCCGGCACCCAGGGTGAGCACGAGGTCGCCGGAACGGGTGGATTCACACAGGTAGTCGAGAATGCCGGTCCGGTCACCGTCCATGTACAGCACTTCGCGGTGACCGTGGGCGGCGATGCCGTCCGCAAGGTCCTTGGCGTGCACGCCGGGAATCGCCGCCTCGCCCGCCGCGTAGATATCCATGACGATGAGTACGTCGGACTGATAGAACGCGGTTAGGAACTCCTGGCGGAGATGCTGGGTCCGCGTGTAGCGGTGAGGCTGGAACACCGTGATCACCCGCCGATCGAACCCCGCCTTGGCGGCGGCGAGGGTGGCGCGGATCTCCGCGGGGTGATGCCCGTAGTCGTCCACCACGAGCACGCCCCCCGCCTCGCCCTTGACTTGGAAGCGGCGTTGAACTCCCGCGAAGCCCGCGAGGGCCTGCTGGATTCTCTCGAACGGCACCTCGAGGTCGAGGCCCACGGCGACGGCGGCGAGGGCGTTGAGCACGTTGTGACGGCCCGGCACCTGGATCCCGACCTTGCCCAGTATCTTGCCCCGGTTCAGCACCTCGAACTGCGACTGCATGCCGGCGAAGGTGAGGCGGCGGGCCGTCACGTCCGCTCCCGACTCGATGCCGTAGGTGATGACGCGTTTCTCGATGCTGGGAATCAGCTGCTGGATGTTGGGCTGGTCGAGGCAGAGCACGGCCGAGCCGTAGAACGGCACCTTGTTCACGAAGGCGAGAAAGGCCGTGCGAATGGTGTCGAGATCCGCGTAGTAATCGAGATGTTCGGCGTCGATGGTGGTCACCACCGCGATGGTGGGGGTGAGCTTGAGGAACGAGCCGTCGGACTCGTCCGCCTCCGCCACCAGAAACTCGCCCCGCCCGAGCCGCGCATTGGTGCCAAGGCCGTGGACGCGTCCGCCCACCACCACCGTGGGGTCGAGACCGGCCGCGCCGAGCACGGCCGCCACCATGGAGGTGGTGGTGGTCTTGCCGTGGGTGCCGGCAATGGCGATGCCGTACTTGAGCCGCATGAGCTCCGCGAGCATCTCGGCGCGCGGGATGACGGGGACGCCCCGCTGCCGCGCCACGTGGACCTCGACATTGTCGCGGGCCACCGCCGAGGAGTAAACGACGACGTGGGCGCCCTCCACGTTGGATGGCTCGTGGCCGGCGAAGACTTTGGCTCCCAGACGCTCGAGCCGCTCCACCGCCTCGCCGCGCTTCTGGTCCGAGCCGGTGACGCGGTAGCCCAGGTTCAGCAGCACCTCGGCGATCCCGCTCATGCCGACGCCGCCGATACCCACGAAGTGAAGCTGCTGATACTTCTTGAACATGACTACCTCCCCCGGACTTTCGGGGAGAGGGTCGAGGTGAGGGTCCCCGCTGTGGACCGTCGCCCCTCACCCTTGCCCTCTCCCCTCAAGGGAGAGGGAATAGCTCTGTGGTCAATCATCTAGGTGGTCCCTGTGTGCTGCGAGATG
>DASYQB010000181.1:0-15180 GCA_036005985.1 Candidatus Methylomirabilota bacterium
CGCCGGTTACTTCCTGGTCGTCTGGGACTTCATCCACTCCGCGCGCCAGCGGGGGATCGCGGTGGGGCCGGGCCGCGGCTCGTCGGCGGGCTCGCTCGTCGCCTACTGCCTCGGCATCACCAATGTCGACCCCGTGGGCTATGGTCTCCTCTTCGAGCGCTTTCTCAATCCCGAGCGGATCTCCATGCCGGATATGGACATCGATTTCGCGGACGACCGGCGCGACGAAGTCATCAAGTACGTGGCCGACCGTTACGGCGCGGATCGGGTCGCCCACATCATCACCTTCGGAACCATGGGAGCGAAGGCGGTGATCCGGGACGTGGCGCGAGTCATGGGCTTTTCGTTTGGTGAGGCGGACCGCATCGCCAAGCTCGTGCCCGGCTTTCCCCTCAACATCACCCTCGACGATGCCCTCGAGAAGTCCCCGCCGCTCGCCGAGCAGGTGAAGCGCGATCAGCGGGTAGGCGAGCTGTGGGCGGTGGCCCGCGCCCTCGAGGGATGCACCCGGCACGCCTCCGTCCATGCCTCGGCCGTGGTCATCTCCGACGAGCCGCTCATGGAGCGCGTGCCGCTCTACAAGGATCCCAAGCGGCCGGAGCTCATCACGGGCTTCGCCATGGGCCCCATCGAGAAGCTGGGCCTCCTCAAGATGGACTTCCTCGGCCTGCGCACGCTCACCGTCATCGCCGACGCAGCCCGTCTCGTCAAGGAGTCGAAGGGGATCGCCCTCGATCCCGAGTCGCTGCCCCTCGACGATGCCAGGGCCTACCAGATCCTCGCCGAGGCGCGCACCTTCGGCGTGTTCCAGCTGGAGTCGGCGGGCATGCGCGATGCCCTCAAGAGTCTCAAGCCCACGCGCATCCAGGACATCATCGCCATGGTCGCCCTCTACCGGCCGGGGCCGATGGAGCTCATCCCGGAGTTCGTCAACCGGAAGCACGGGCGTGCCCCCATCACGTACGAGCACCCCCTCATGGAGCGCCATCTCCAAGAGACGTACGGGATCATGATCTACCAGGAGCAGGTGATGGGGCTGGCCGCCGACCTCGCCGGCTTCACCCTGGGCGAGGCCGACACCCTCCGCAAGGCCATGGGGAAGAAGGACCGCGAGCTCATGGCCGCGCAGAAGGCCAAGTTCCTCGTGGGCTGCCGCGCCAACCAGGTCGACGGGAAGAAGGCGGAGCGCATCTGGGATCTCATCGAGAAGTTCGCCGGCTACGGCTTCAACAAATCTCACGCCGCCTGCTACGGCCTCGTCGCGTACCAGACCGCCTACTTCAAGGCCAATCACCCCGTGGAGTTCATGGCCGCCCTCCTCACCTCGGAAATGGAGAAGACGGACAAGATCGTGCAGTACATGGAAGAGTGCCGCAGCATGGGCCTGCGCGTCGAGGCGCCCGACGTGAACGTGTCCGGCCCCCGCTTCACCGTGGCCGCCGAGGTGATCCACTTCGGCCTCGCCGCCATCAAGAACGTGGGGGGCGCGGCCATCGACTCCATCGTCAAGACGCGCGCGCAGGACGGGCCCTTCGCCTCCCTCGCCGACTTCTGCGCGCGGGTCGACCTGCGGCTGGTCAACCGCCGCGTGGTGGAGAGCCTGATCAAGGCGGGCGCCTTCGACTCCCTCCGCAGCACACGGGCCGGCCTTCTCTCCGGCCTCGACCAGGCCATGGAAGCCGGGCAGCGGAGCCAGCGCGACCGCGAGGAGGGACAGGCCTCGCTCTTCGAGAGCCTGGGCGGACCCAAGGCCGCTCCCGCCGAGCCCGCGCGCGATGCGGGAGCCCTCGTGCCCGAATGGCCGAGGGAGGAGCTGCTCGCGGGGGAGAAGGAAGTGCTCGGCTTCTATCTCTCCGGCCATCCCCTCGATGAGTATCGAGACCTGACCCAGCGCCTCAAGACCATCTCGTCCGCCGAGCTCGCGGCACGTCCCGCCGCCGCGCAGGTGCGTCTCCTCGGTCTGGTCACCGGGCTGACGGAGAACGCGACCAAGAGCGGCAACCGCATGGCCTTCGCCACCCTCGAGCTGGTCGACGGCTCGGTCCCCCTCACCGTGTTTCCGGAGCCCTATCGCGCCTGCTCGGTCGCCCTCCGCTATCACGGACCGGTGCTCGTGCGCGGGCGCGTCGACGACAGCGACAAGGGGCGCGTGGTCCTCGCGGAAGAGGTCAAGCCGCTCGACGAGGCGACGGTGGCCGCGGCGCGGGCAGCGCAGAACGGCGACCCGGCCGTGCCGCGCAGCGCGGGAAATGGAACGCCACCGCAGGCAGAGGTGTCCTCGCGCGAGGCCACTCCGCATACCTGCCGCGTCCGTGTGCGTCCCGGGCCCACGGGGAGTGACGAGATGCTGGCGAAGGTCCGGCGCATCTGCGAGTCGCATCCCGGATCCACGCCCCTCTTCGTCCACGTGCTGCTCGCCGATCAGGAAGTGGTGGTGCGGGCCAAGGGCCTCTCCGTCTCGCCGGAAGCGCAGCTCGTGGCGAAAGTCGAAGGCCTGCTCGGGCCGGGCAGTATACTCGTCGAGTATGCCGGACGAGCTTGATTTCGAACGGCCGCTCCTGGAGCTCGAGAATCGCCTCAGTGAGCTACGCGCTTCCGGGGATTCGAAGGCCACGCGTGACGAAGTCGGCAAGCTCCAGGAGCGTCTACTCCGGCAGCAGCGGAAAGTCTACGGCGGCCTGACCCCGTGGCAGCGGGCGCAAATCGCCCGCCATCCGAAGCGCCCGCACACCCTCGACTTCTTTCGCCTGCTCTTCGAAGACTTCGTGGAGCTCCACGGGGATCGCGTCTTCGGCGACGACAAGGCCATCGTGGGCGGTCTCGCCCGCTTCGACGGAGAGCCGGTGGTGGTGATGGGACACCAGAAGGGGCGCGACACGCGGGAGAACATCGTGCGGAACTTCGGCATGCCGCACCCCGAGGGCTATCGCAAGGCTCTCCGCCTCATGGAGCTGGCGGCCAAGTTCGGCAAGCCCATCCTCACCTTCATCGACACGCCGGGCGCCTACCCGGGTCTGGGTGCGGAGGAGCGCGGGCAGGGGGAGGCCATCGCGCGCAACCTTCGCGAGATGGCCGGCCTGGGGACGCCCATCGTTTGTGTCGTCACGGGCGAAGGCGGGAGCGGGGGCGCCCTCGCCATCGGCGTGGGCAATCGTGTCCTCATGCTCGAGCACGCGATCTACTCCGTCATCTCACCCGAAGGGTGCGCGGCCATCCTGTGGGGTGAGGCCTCCAAGGCGCCGGAGGCGGCCGAGCTGATGCGCGTCACCGCACCGGATCTTCTCAACCTTGGCGTCATCGACGGCATCGTGCCGGAGCCGGTAGGCGGCGCGCATCGGAACTGGGAGGAGACGGCGGAGAATCTCCGCGGCGCTCTCCGCGGATCGCTGAAGGAGCTCCGATCGCGGAGCGCGGAGAGCCTGGTGGCGGACCGCTACGAGAAGTTTCGCAAGATCGGCGTCTTCGCGGACAGCGGCTGAGCGTGTCCGAAGTTTGACAGCCCCCGATGCCGATGCTAACGTAAGTGCCGATCTTTTATGCCAAAACTCCACCTGATCACCTACGGCTGTCAGATGAACGAATACGACTCGGAGCGCGTGGCCGGTCTGCTCAAGGACGAGCGCTACGAGCTGACCGACGTCGCCGAGGAAGCCGACCTCATCCTGCTCAATACTTGCGCCATCCGGGAGAAGGCCGAGGACAAGGTGCTCTCGCGCTTGGGCCAGCTGCGGATCCTCAAGCGGGAGCGCCCGCATCTCATGATCGGCGTGATGGGCTGCATGGCGCAGCTCTGGAAGGGCAAGATCCAGGAGCGTGCCCCCCACGTGGATCTGGTCTTCGGCTCGGCCGCGGTGTCCCGGGTCGGCGAGATGATCGCCCGGGTGCGCGCCACCGGTGCGCCCATGCTCGAGACAGGCGAAGCCCCGCTCATCAAGCTCACGGCCAAGCCTGATCGTCCGGGCCAGCTCAAGGCCTTCGTCACGGTCATGGAAGGGTGCGAGAAGTTCTGCACCTTCTGTGTGGTGCCGGTGACCCGCGGTCGCGAGCGCAGCCACACCCCCGCCGCCATCCTCGCGGAGATCCGGGAGCTGGCGGCCGCCGGGGTGCGCGAGGTCACGCTCCTCGGGCAGACCGTGAATGCCTACGGGCGCGATCTCACGCCCGCCACCGATCTCGCCGCCCTCCTCGAGCTGGTGAACGAGGTGGAAGGGATCGACCGGATCCGCTTCACCACCTCCAATCCCTACAATCTGACCCCGCGCCTCATCCGGGCCATCCGCGACGTGCCCAAGGTGGTCGAGTACCTCCACCTGCCTCTCCAGTCGGGCTCGGACCGCATGCTCGAGCGCATGAACCGCGGCTACACGCGTGCCCGCTATCTCGAGCTCATCGACGAGCTGGTGGAGACGGTGCCCGACATCGCGCTGTCCACCGATCTCATCGTGGGCTTCCCCGGAGAGAGCGAGGCGGACTTCGAGGAGACGGTGGCCGTGGTCGAGCGGGTGCGCTACGACAATGTCTTCGCCTTCCGCTACTCGCGCCGCCCCGGCACCCCCGCGGCGGACATGGCCGATCAGGTGCCGGACGAGATCAAGGCCCGGCGGAACAGCCGGGTGCTCGAGGTGGCGGAGCGGGTGGGCGCGGAGCGGAGCCGCGCGCTCGAGGGACGCGTGATGCCCGTGCTCGTGGACGGGCGCTCCCGCAAGGATCCGGCAGAGATGACGGGACGCACCCGATGCAATCGCGTGGTCAACTTCGACGCTCACGGCCGCGAGCTCCTGGGCCGGACCGTGCACGTGCTCGTCACCAAGGCGCTGCCGCACAGCCTGCGCGGTGAGCTGGCCGGCGCCGGTGCGGGAGAGCGCGTGCTCGCCGCTCCCGCGGTTTAGAAGGGGAGGGGACGTCCATGTGGCTCGAGATGAAAGTAAAGGGGTTGGCGCTCGACCCTCTCTCCAATATGCCGATCATCATCCTGCGCGACGAGGAAGAGAAGCGCTCGCTGCCCATCTGGGTCGGGCTCTTCGAGGCCAATGCCATTGCCCTCGAGCTCGAGAAGATCCCCACTCCGCGTCCCATGACCCACGACCTGATCAAGAACATCCTCGAGTCCATCGACGCCCGCGTGGTCAAGGTCGAGGTCACCGACCTGCGCGAGAACACCTTCTTCGCGGTTATCCACCTCCAGCTGGGCTCGGCGGAGATCGCGGTCGACTCGCGCCCGTCCGATGCCATCGCCCTCGCCCTGCGCGTGGCCGCGCCCATCTTCGTCGACGAGGAAGTGGTGGCCAAGGCCAAGAACGTGGAGGTGGCCAAGGAGCAGGAGCTCGGAGGCAGCAAGGCCGATGATCAAGCCAAGATCAAGGAATGGCTCGACTCCATCAAGCCCGGGGACTTCGGCAGGATCGAACGCGGCCGCGATCCCAATGCTCCGGATGACTAGCGGATGCGCGTTGGCCTCTTCACCAACAACTACCTGCCGTTCCGCGGGGGCGTCACCACCGCGGTAGAGACGCTGCGCCGGGGCCTCGAAGCGCTCGGGCATAGCGTGTGGGTGTTCGCGCCGGCGTGGAGTGGCCCGCACGCCGATCCAGCCTTCGTCTTCCGGTATCCCTCCGCACCCGCTCCCACCTATCCCGGCTTCGCCATTCCGCTCCCGTTCTCGCGACGCCTGAGCCGCGCCGCCCGCGAGCTCGAGCTGGATATCGTGCACGCCCAGCACCCCTTTCTCCTCGGCGTCACCGCCCGCCGCCTCGCCCGCGGCGAGGGCCGGCCCCTCGTGTTCACGTACCACACGCGCTACGAGAAGTACGCCCACTACGTGCCGCTCCCCGAGCGGGTGGTTGCCGCCGCTGCCGTGCGGCTCGCCACCCGCTTCGCCGACTCGGCGGATCTGGTCGTCGCCCCTTCGGCCCGTATCGCGGAGAGCCTCGCCGCGGGCGGCGTCGAGGCGCCCATCGCCACCGTGCCGACCGGCGTGCCCCTCGATCTGTTCTGCCCGGGCGATCGTGATGAGGCGCGCCGGACCCTCGGCCTGCCCGTGGGCGTGCCGCTCTGTCTCTACGTTGGACGCCTCGATCGCGAGAAGAGCGTGGAGCGGGTGATCGACGCCTTTGGCTCCATTGCGGGAGCGGTGACGGGGGCGCGGCTCCTCCTCGTCGGGCAGGGGAGTCACGAGACGGCCCTCAAGCGCCTGGCCGCGACCAGCCCTGCGAGGGCGGCCATCGACTTCATCGGCTCCGTGGCCCGCGAGGGGCTGCCTCCGTACTACCGTGCGGCCGATCTCTTCCTCTTCTCGTCCGAGACGGAGACGCAGGGTCTGGTCCTCGCCGAGGCGCATGCCTGCGCGCTACCCGCCGTCGCGGTGCGGGCGTCGGGCGTGGACGAGGTGGTGAGGGACGGCGAGACGGGACTTCTGACCAAGAGCGATGCCCAGGACCTCGCGGATGCCGCCATCGGACTCCTCCTCGACGGCGATCGTCGTCTCGGCATGGGCCACGCCGCCCGGGAGCTCGCCGAGCGTGACTTCTCCGCCATGCGCCAGGTCGAGGTCATGGCGGGACTCTACCGCCGCCTGCTCAGCGCCGCGTCGTGAGCCCGGCGGCCGCGACCTACCTGCGGGCCGCCTTCCAGCCCGCGTGGAGTCCCGGCCCCGGCGATCCAGGTCGTCGCGGCTTCTTCGCTCCCGATCCCCGGGCGCGCACCCTCCTCCGTGTGCTCGTCTCGTATCCCGAGGTACGCTTCGTTCTTCCCGACCGGGTGGGGCTGGAGGCCGCCGCGGATGCGCGGCTCATCGATACCCTCATGCGCTTCGTGGGCCGGCAGTCCTGGCTCGTGACGGGGGTGACCGTGGGATGAGCGTTCGATGATCTGGAATCGCGAGATGGAGAAGGCGCCGCGGGCTACCCTGCGCGCTCTCCAGGGGGAGCGTCTCGGTCGAGCCTGCGCGTGGGCTTTCGAGCGGGTTTCCTTTTACCGGAACGCCTTCGCGGCCCGGGGCGTCGACGCGGGGACGATCAAGAGCGTCGACGACCTCCGGCGGTTGCCCTTCACCGTCAAGGCCGATTTGCGCGATCACTATCCGTGGGGCCTCTTCGCAGTGCCGCAGGCCGAGCTGTTGCGCATCCACGCCTCGTCGGGCACCAGGGGCAAGCCCACCGTGGTCGGCTACACGCGGGGCGACCTCGAGGTGTGGCGGGAGGTGATGGCGCGGTCGCTCGCCGCGGGGGGCGCCGAGCCCGGCCAGCTGATACAGATCGCCTACGGCTACGGTCTCTTCACAGGAGGGCTGGGCTTTCACGACGGCGCCGAGCACATGGGGCTGACCGTGGTGCCGGTGTCGTCGGGGAATACGTTGCGGCAGATTCTCCTCCTCCAGGATTTTCGGCCTCAGGGCTTGGCCTGCACGCCGTCCTTTGCCTTGCACATCGGGGAGTCGATGCGCGAGCAGGGACTCGATCCGCGGAGTGTAGGCCTCCGCTACGGCCTGTTCGGCGCCGAGCCCTGGACCGACGCCATGCGGCTCCAACTGGAAGCGCTGTGGGGCATCGTGGCCGTGGACTTCTACGGGCTGAGCGAGATCATCGGTCCCGGAGTGGCGGTAGAATGCGCGGAGGCGCGGCGGGGCCTCCACATCGCCGAGGATCATTTCCTGCCCGAGGTGGTCGACCCCGAGTCGGGCGAGCCGCTGCCCGCGGGCGCCGAGGGCGAGCTGGTGTTGAGTTGTCTCACCAAGCAGGCGCTGCCCATGATCCGCTACCGCACGGGCGACGTGACCTCGCTCGATCCCGAGCCCTGCCCGTGCGGCCGCACCTCGGTCCGGATGGCGAGGATCAAGGGACGGAGCGACGATATGCTGGTGATCAAGGGAGTCAACGTCTATCCCTCACAGCTGGAGGCGACGCTCTTGACGGAGTCCGATCTCGCCCCGCACTATCAGCTCATGGTGGACAGGAGCGAGGGCTTCCCGACCATCTCGGTGCACGTCGAGCCCACCCCCGAGCGCGTGAGCGCATGGGGCGGCTTCGACTCGCGCCAGCCCGAAGTGGCCGCCCTCGCCCTGCGGGTGGGCGAGCTCTTGCGGGCGCACCTGAGCCTCAACCCCGAAGTCGTCATCGTCCCGCCCAAGACCATCCCGCGCAGCGAGGGGAAGGCGGTCCGGGTCGTGGAAAGGAGAGCACCATGAGCCAGCGAGTCACGGAGGCGGAGCTCCTCGCCCGGATCGAGCGCGGGGAGCGCGTCGAGTCGGCGGATGAGATGACGGAGACGTACCGGGACAATCTCATTCACCTCATGACCATGCAGGCCGACTCGGAGCTGGCGGGCGGCTATGGCTACGTGCCGTGGATCATGAAGGCCCCCGGCGTCGACGAAAAGCACGTGGTGGCCCAGATCGTCAAGGACGAGCATCGCCATGCCTCGGTCATGTACGGGTTGCTCGCCGACCTCGGAGTGGACGTGGAGGCGCATGTCCGGGCCCACGACGAGGCCTTCGCCATGCGCATCGACGCCTCCGCGGACATCGGCACCGCCCGCATCACCGCGGACAAGCGCGTGAACATCTTCTACTATCCGATCGACACCTGGGCGGACTTCATCTTCTTCAACTTCTGCATGGATCGCGGGGCGGGGCATCAGCTGGAAGACGTGCGCCAGTGCTCGTACGGGCCCTGGGCCCGCGCCATCGAGGGTATCTTCAAGGAGGAGAAGTTCCACATCCGCCACGGCGAGTTCTGGGTGAGGAAGCTGGCCGAGGATCCCAAGACGCGGGACGAGGCGCAGGCCACCCTCGACAAGTGGTACATCCGCACCATGAACATCTTCGGCCGTCCCGGCTCCGCCCGGAACGCGGTGTACCGGCAATACCGCCTCAAGCTGCGCGACAACGACGAGGTCCGCCAGGCCTTCTCCGACGAGGCGCGAGACAAGGCGCAGGCGGTGGGGCTCACCGTGCCCGAGTGGAAGCCCGTGTGGGACCGCCTGCCCGAAGAGGCGCAGATCCCAGGGTAGGGGGCGTGCGCCGAGCGACGGCTGCTTTCTTCGCGATCGCCCTGCTCATGGTCGCCTTGCCCGCGGCAGGCCAGAGTAGCCGTCAGGTCAAGGTCGTCCTCGAGTTCGAGCAGCGGGGTCAGGAGGCGCGCCAGGGCGCCCAGGGCCGGGGCGGCGTGGTGATTCAGGACGGCAAAGCCCGCGGCCGCGGCGGCGTGGCCGTCGAGGACACCACCACGCGGACTACCCGGACGAGCGGTGTGTTCACGGTGGTCCAGGACGGCGGCACGTCATCCATGATGGTCGCGAGCGACGTGCCCTACACCGTGGTGGCATGGTTCCGGGACTACGCCACCGGTCAGGGCTACGTGGCGCAGGGGACGGCCTGGCAGCGCGTGGGCACGACCCTCGTGGTGAATCCGACCATCCTCGCCAACGGGCAGATCCGGGTACGCCTCGTTCCCCAGGTCAGCTACTTCACCCCCGAAGGTGGCGGCAGCGTCGAGTTCAACGAAGCAGCGACCGAGGTCATCGTTCCCAACGGGCGCGCCATGCGGATCGGCGGCGGCACGCGTGGCGTCAACCAGGTCACGCGCCAGATCCTGGGCTATCGGGAGCAACAATCGTCGAGCGAGTCGAGCTTCATCCTGACCGCGACCATCCAGTGACCGGGCCGTCTGAAGAAGAGCCGATACCGGCATAGCTCGCAGCCTGGATGCAGGACGATCCCTGGGCGCGAGCCCTCGGGGTCGAATATCTCGAGATCCGCCGGGGCTACTGTCGCCTCGGTCTCGCCCTTCAGCCCCACATGGTCAACTTCCAGGGCTTTCCCCATGGCGGCGTCATCTTCTCCGTGGCCGACATCGCCTTCGGCACGGCCTGTAACTCGCATGTGGAGCCTGCGACGGCGCTGAGCTTGACCATCAGCGACCTGACCGCGGTGACGGCGGGGTCGCGCCTCCTCGCCGAAGCCCGGCAGGTGAAGCAGGGCAGGCGCGCCGGATTCTACGAGGTGACGGTGAGCACGGATGGCGGGACCCTCGTGGCGCAGGCCCACTGCGTTGCCACCGCCTTTCGCGTTGCCCTGTGATTGACATAATACCTCTTATCAGACATACAGAATGCGAGAGAAGGGCGCGTTCAGGGCTCTCGAAGCGCTGCGAATCAGGGCTTGGCGGGAGACTGCAGGCTCGCCATCCGGGAGCGGAACTCCTCGGCACGGCGGCTTTCCGGCAGGTCTTTCAACAGGCGCTGATAGGTCTCGATCGCTGCCGCGCGCTTGCCTCCAAGGTCCTGGGCGCGGGCAATGTCCAGCATGGCCTCTTCGTAGAGGAAGCTCTTAGGACTTGAGCCGCTAATAGCCGCCTGATAGGCCTTTTCAGCCGCCCCGTAGTTCTTCTCGCCCTCCCAGCAGTAGCCCACGTCCAGCGCGGCCAGGGCGGCCAAGGTCGGAGATCCGGCCTTGTCGCGGGCGAGCTCGAAGGCCGACCGTGCGCTCGCATACTGACCGTTGGCGAAGCGAAGGCTCCCGAGGAGATACGCGGCCTGGCCGATCGAGGACAGCCGAGGATACTCGGTGATCGTGTCCTGGAGCGCCTTCTCGGCCCGCTGGCGCGTCTCGGCAGAGGCGCCCGGAGCCTGCGACTGGGCGGCCAGGGCCCGGGCCTGGGTCAGCGCCATGGAGCCTTGGGCCTCGTAGCGGGTCTTCCAGAGGGCCCAGCCACCCCAGACGACGCCGAGCACGGCGAGGGCCGCCACCGCGCAAACGGTCCACAGAATCAGCGGGCGCTCGCGGATCTGCTCGATCAGGCTCACCGGCGCTCGTCCTCCTCGTCACTGGTTCGGACATTGCCCATCCGCGCGGGCTCGGCCCGCTCCAGCCAGATCTCTCCCTTGACGGAGGAGCCCTCCGCGGCCGAGAAGCTGCCCGCCTTGAGGGTGCCCGTGAGCACCCCGCTGGGAAGAATGTCGAGGTGGGTGGTGGCGGAGAGATTGCCGCGCACCTTGCCCGCGATCACGATGGCCGCGGCATTGATGTTGGCGTCCACCTGGGCCGCCTCGGCCACGACCACCCGGCCCGTCACGTCGATCTCGCCTTCGAAGCGTCCGTAGATGTGAAAGTCGCCCTCGCCGTTGATCTCGCCGCGGAGGGACAGCCCGCCCCCGAGCACGGCGCGCCCCGGATCGGTCGGCCCGGCCTGCGTGGAGGAGACCGCGGGGCGGGTCATCGTCTCTTCGGAAGAGCTCGACAGCCCCAGAAAACGCCAGACATTTCCGATACCGCCGTTCCGTTCTGGGCGCGCCACGGCTCCAGTCTACGTCTCCCCGCGTCTCGATCTCAAGGAGCTTGTGCGTCTGACCGCGGCGTCCCTGCCCTTGCCGGCGGCCGGCCGCTTCACTTCCGCATGACGGAAGCACGATGTGAGGTGATCGTTCACGAGACCGGTGGCCTGCATGAAGGCGTAGCAGATGGTGGGACCCACGAAGGTGAAGCCGCGTCGCTTGAGATCGCGGCTGAGGACCTGGGAGATTGCCGTCTCCGCGGGCACGCGGCCCCGCCGGCGCCAGTCGTTCTGGATGGGGTGCCCACCTACGAAGCCCCACACGTAGGCGGCGAAGCTTCCATGCTCACGCTGCACGGCGAGAAAGGCCCGGGCATTGCCGATGGCGCTCTCGATCTTGCCGCGATGGCGGATGACGCCCGGATCGCGCAGGAGCCGCGTCACGTGAGCCGGCGTGAAGCGGGCGACCTTGGCGGGATCGAAGCCGGCGAACGCGGCGCGATAGCCGCGCCGCCGGGCGAGGATAGTCGACCAGCTCAGCCCTGCTTGCGCGCCCTCGAGCACGAGGAACTCGAAGAGCCGACGGTCGGCGCGGACAGGCACCCCCCACTCGCGATCGTGGTACGCGATGTCGGGCCCGCTGCGGGCCCACGGACAGCGCCGGCGCGTGGGAGTCAGCGGCACTCGGAATAGGTCGAGGAGCCGATGTGATACGTGTAGCAGCGCGGGGTCGTGGCGGGAGGCGGCGCGGCGATTTTGCCTCTGAGAGGGCCGAGACGGGTCGCGGGCACCCGGCTGCACACCGGGTAGGTATCCGTGCCCACGGTGTAGTCGTAGCACGAGAAGGCCGCGGCGGGAGGCGCGGAGGGGCCGGGCGAGCACTGGGTGTGCGTGTCTGCGCCCACGGTGTACGTCGTGCAGTGCATGGGTGAGCCGATGTCCACCGGGCTCGCCAGGACACCAGTGGATGAGAAGACCAGCACGGAGCAGACGAAGAACCCCAGGCGGCGCTTCATGACGACGACTCGTCATGCACGCCGTGGCCATTGGCATTTTCCGTCCGGGCACGCCGCGGCCGCTTCTCGCGTCCCGTGAGCTGCCAGGCCATCAGCCCGATCACGAGCGCGAGGAGGATCCAGCCGGCGAGATCTCCGTTCCAGATGAACCAGCCCACGAGGCTCAGCACCGCAAGAAGCCAGAGGGTGGGGACGTAGCGAGCCACGAACCGCTTCACCGCCTCGATCCCTCCCCGTCCATCCCCGCCTCCCCTTGCCGCCTTCCCTGCTCCAGCCGGGGGCCCTGGCTCACCCGTCCGCCCGGGGCGCGGCTTGGGATAGAACACCCCGCGCGCTCATCGTAGCACGCCGTCGCGTGATGAGCGCGAAGGCGCCCGCGCGGCCTTGCCCTGCGTCGGGCGCCGCCCCGGGCGCGATACGTGGCGTCACCGGACCGGTTGAAGAGCCTATGACGCTCGCGCCCTGCGCGACGAACAACAGATACCGCGCCGGGTCTTCCGTCCCACGAGCCCGCAACCCATTCCGCGTGACTCGTGCCCCGTCGACTTTCAGGTCGGCGACTGGCCGGTTTCCGGTCAGGAGGAGTTGACAGGCTAGTGCGGGAGTGTTAGCGATGACTGGTGGCGCTTTCAGAGATGTCTTTGCTCTCATTCTCGTCGTCGGTGGCTGTTCAAACGTGTCGACGCGTCCTACAACCTATCGGTTGTTTCCTCCTGGTTCTGCTGTGGGTCGCCCCCGGTGCAATCGTGAGTGACGCTTTTGCTCAAGCGATCGACCCCGCGGTCCGCACGGCGGCCGCCGCCGGTCCGGTCCGCGTCATCGTCGAGCTCCGCCTCACGCCTCCTTTCAAGCCAGAAGGCGAGCTGTCGAGTCCTGCGGCGGTGGAAGCGCAGCGTCGAGCCATCGCCCAGGCGCAGGACGATCTCCTCGCCAGCCTCGCCGGCACCAGCTTCTCCGTGGGGCGCAAATACGATGGCCTGCCGTTGATGGCGCTCGAGATCGGCGCCGACGCGCTGGCCCGCCTGGAGGCGGCGGGCGCACTCGTGACGCGGGTCTCCTCAGACTCTCCGCGATTCCGCCAGCCTTGAGGCGCCGCCTCCGCCCTCTCGTGCTCGGCCCCGTGGTGACCGTCCGCCACTAGCTCGGCCTCGGCGGGGCATCGCTCTTGCATTTCCTCGTTGGAGGATGATCTCTTCGACGGGGAGAAGCTCCGGATGACCACGTGGAACAAGACCATAGCGGCAGCGACACTCCTGGCTGCCCTCTGCCCGGCCGTGGCGCTGGCGCAGGCTGTCGAGTACGTGGACGATCAAGGGCAGAAGCTCCATGTCGGGGCGAACCCACCCGACTCCTCTCGCCGCGATCAGCTGGACGGTACCCCATCACGATCCTCCCAGCCTTCGAGCGTGGACGGCGAGACGGCGGGGCAGAAGGCCGGCCAGTCGAAGGCGGACAAGGAGTTCGCGGATCAGCAGCGAGACGCGGTCCGGAAGAAAGCGCCAGAGAAGACGAAGCAGGTATGCCGCTGGGGACCCGGAGGAGCGCCTCCGGCCTCCAACAACTTCAGCGTCTCGCGATCCTGCCAGTAAAGCGAATCGGCTCGAGTTGATCTAGTCCTCGCGAGGGATCGAGGACGACTTGGCGGGCGATGCGGAGGCCGTGGCCGCCTGGGGCTGGTTGAGCTGCGCCTGCGCCACCTTGTCGTCCTGGATGGCATCGACGCAGTGTTGAAGCGGGAAGAACTTCGCGCTCCTGTCCATCTGCTCCACTTCCCCGAAGAAGGCGAGCCCGAGACCAAGAGTGAGGGCGACCAGGTTGAATGCTTCGCTCGGCGTGAAGATCGGCGCGACTTCACCGCGCCGGGTGGCCGGCGTGACGGCCAGGAACCGCGACGCTCGCCCGGCGTGTGTCGTGACGAGCATGTCTGAGCGGGTGGGCTGCGGATCGCGAATCGGGGCTATTCATTCCCCTGCCCGGCCAGCTGGTCTCCGGCCCGGAGCCGACATGATCCGCGAGCAATGAAGCGAGCGCCCTACTTTGACTCCTGTCTCGTGGAGGGCCGGCATCCGCCGGGCTCCAAGCTCGCGAAGGAGTGACCGACTATGCGACACCGAGGGCGCACCACCAAAGAGCCTTTGGCGCACCACCGGCTAAAGCCAGGCCAGCCAAAGGCATCCGAGCCCTCGCGCCACGCCCGATACCGCCGCCGGCATCCCGACTACCGGGAGCGCGAAGCCGCTCGCCTGAGGACGCGTCGGACGAGCTCTAGGGCTTGCAGCGACTATGCTATCGTCGCGGCTCAGGAGGCCGCCCAGTATCGCGACGGCAACGCCATTGCTCCCCATCTGCCCTCACCTGTCCCCAGGGGGGTTTCCATGCCGCCCCCCCGTCCGAACGAGGCCACGAGGTGATCGAGTGATGGATCGGCGCGATTTCATCTCGGGCGCCACGCTCGCCCTCCTCGCCGCGCCGCTTGCCGCCGAGGCGCAGCAGGCGGCGGGCAAGGTCTACCGCCTGGGTATCCTCTCGCCCGGCGGTGCCCCGGATCCTTCCATCCCGACCATCCCGAATCTCCTGCCCGCGGCGCTGCGCGCGTTCGGCTACGTCGAAGGTCGAAATCTCGTAGTCGATCGCCGATTCGCTGAGGACAACTTCGATCGGCGTCCCGGCCTGGCACGTGAGCTGGTGCAGCTCCGACCCGACGTCATCGTCGCTGTCTCGGGTCAGGCGATCCAGGCCGCCCGTGACGCGACCGCCACGACCCCGATCGTCATGGTCATCTCCACGGACCCGGTCGCGAGAGGATTGGTCACAAGCTTGTCGCGGCCGGGCGGGAACGTGACCGGAGTCATGACCGTTGCCGAGAACTCCCTCGCGAGCAAACGCCTGGAGCTGCT
>DASYQB010000182.1:0-19625 GCA_036005985.1 Candidatus Methylomirabilota bacterium
CGGTGACCTCCGCGGGCGCCGTCGGCTGGAGCGACGGGTTGCCCACGGCGGCGCGCAGCGCCTCGACACGCCAGAGTCTCCAGTAGCCCGCAGCGGCCCCCGCGCCCAGCAGCGCGATCGCCACTCCCGCGGCGAGGGCGGCCCGCCGGAGGCTGCGCCCTCCTGTCCAGACACGCGTGTAACGATGTCGCCCGTGACGGCCGCCCTCGAGATTCCGGGCCGCGCTCGTCACCAGACGGGGGGTGATCTCGCGGACGCGGCTGCTGTAGCCGGCCATGAGGGCCCGGTCGCAGACGAGATTGATCACACGAGGAATGCCCTGGCTGAACTTGTAAATCTGCGCGAGCGCGCCGCGGGTGAACGGAAGCGCGCCGGGAAGGCCGGCCACACGCATGCGGTGCTCGACGTAGCGGTAGGTTTCCTTGCGCGGCAAGGGCTTGAGGTAGCAGCGGATGCCGATACGCTGGTCGAGCTGGCGCAGCTCGTTGAGCCGCAGCTTTGCCTCGAGCTCCGGCTGGCCCACGAGGAGGATCTGGAGAAGCTTGCGGGTGGGAGTCTCGAGGTTCGACAGGATGCGGACCTGCTCGAGGCACTCCACGCTCATCTGCTGCGCCTCGTCCACGATGACGAGCACGGTCTTGCCCTCGCTCCCCGCGGCGAGGAGGTGCTGGGAGAGGGTGGCCATGAGCTCACCCTTGGTGCTCCCCCGCCGCTCCACCCCGAGATCGTCGAGCAGGGTGGCGATGAGATCGACGTCGGACAGATGCGGATTGAGGAGGAGCGCGCTCTGGATGTTGTCGGGCAGATCGCGGAGGAGGGCCCGGCACAGGGTGGTCTTGCCCGTGCCCACGTCGCCCACGAGGGCCATGAGCCCCTTCTGGCTCGTGATGCCGTAGAGCAGCGCGGCGAGGATCTCGTGATGGCCCTTGGACCGCAGGAGGAAGCGCGGATCAGGGGTCAGGACGAACGGTGGATCTTCGAGGCTGTAATAGGCCTCGTACATCTCAGGCTATCTCCCGCGTCTTCGAAGCGGTCGCGCCATCGCATCGCATCATGAGGGCCTCAGTTGGACTTGTCCTTGAGAGCGATCGGAGACGGGCAGGTCGGCGTGGTGGTAGGCGCCTGGCTTCCGATCACCGTGGGCGTCATGAAGACCACGAGCTCACGCTTCCTGTCGTCCTGGCCTTTCTGCTTGAAGAGCCAGCCGAGCACCGGGATGTCGCCGAAGACGGGCACCTTGCGGATCTGATCCCGCGTGCTCAGCTGGGTGATGCCGCCGATGACGAGACGCTGGCCCTCGAGCATCATGGCCTCCGTCTGCGTCTTCTGGGTATTGATGGCGGGGGGAGCGCCGTTGGGGCCCAAGTCCACGGGCAGGCCGCGCGTGTCGTTCTGCACGAGCACGGACATGCGCAGGCGATGCGTCCCTCCCGTTCTCGTCACCTGGTTGGCGAGGGCCTGCGGGTCTGCCTTGCATACCACGGCGGGAATCACCTCGAGCTTCAAGGTCGCGTTCTTGAACTGGACCTGCGTTCCCGCCGCACTGATGGTCGAGTAGGGAATCTCCTCGCCGAGGGCGACGAAGGCCTTTTGATTCTCGCTGACCACCACTTCGGGGCGCGCGAGTGACTGGGCCCGGTTCTGGATCCGCAGCGCCTCGAGAGCGACGTTCAGATCCATGTTGGCCCCGACGATCCCGAAGGCGAAGCCGCCACCGCCCGAGGCAGCGGCGCCGTCGAGGAGACTCCCGATGGGCAGATTGACGAGATTGCCGCCCGTGGCGAGACCCGTGGTGCCGCTGACCGGGATGACGTTGGTCAGGGGCAGGTTGGGATTGGGCGACGAGAAATTTGCCGGGGCAATACCGGAGGTGAGGTCCTGCCCGGAGGTGAAGCCTCGTCCCACGATGGCCGTTCTGCTGTTGACGCTGAGCAAGCCGCCGCCGCCCCACTGCACGCCGAGCGCGAAGAGATCAGTGCGGTCGAGCAGCTCGAGCCTCGACTCGATCTTGACCTGCGGCGGCAGCAGATCGAGGTGCTCGTTGATAGCCACCTTGGCCCGCCGCATCTGCTCGTCGTAGAGGCGGAGCACGATGCTGTTCGTCTCGCAATCGGTGCGGATGGTCGGCGACGTTTCAGCCGTCGAGATATTGAACGATCCACCGGGCGTGAGGCCGGCCAGTCCGCCGGCTCCGGGCCCGGGCTCCGTCGGCACGACCGGGGCCACGGGTTGAGGACCAAAGAGCGCGGAGAAGGGCGGCATGGCGCCCAGGCCACCGGGTGGTCCCACGATCGTGCCCGGCACCGCCTGGAGACCCTGCAGACCGTAGGCGCCGGAGGCGGCCCGAGCGAGATTGGCCGCCGTCCTCTCCTGCTCGCTCTGGGCGCTGGCCCCACCGCCCCCCGCCGGGTCGAGAGCCTCCGGCGCGAGCTTGGTGGCGTCGTCGGGCTTCTTCACGCGGCAGGCCGTGAACGTCGCGTTGGGTCCGATGCCGACCATGGCCGCCACGGCCTTGCTGATCAGGCCGGGATCGGCGTAGCGGAGCCGGACGATCTCCTGCTTGATCTCACCGCGCCGGGCGATCAGCTCCGCATTCTTCCTCGTCACCTCGGAGGCGGCGAGCTGGATGGAGCTGTCGGCGGCCTGCTTCTGCAGGTCATTGATCCGCTTGGTCAGATCGGCGTCGCGGCCCGCTCGAATGATGAGGGCGTCGTTGCGGCTCCGCTCGTCCTGGACGAGCCGGGCCGCGGTGCTCACCCGCAGGAGCTCACCCTGCCGGACGCACACGAGCCCGCTCGACTCGAGAATGGCCTGGAAGACGTCGCGCACGGGAGCGCGGTAGAAGTCGAGGGTGACGGTGCCCTTGACGTCGTCCGTCACCACCATGTTGACCCTGTAGCTCTGTGCAAGCAGTCGCAGCGTATTCTGCGTCGCCGCATCCCTCAGAGACAGGTTGACCGTCTCCGTGGGCAGGCGCTCGTAGCAATCGAGGCTGCGCGGGCTGGGGATCGTCGGATCCAGCGGAGCGGGCGGGGTCTGGGAGAATGCGACCGAGATCCCCAGCAGCAGCAACACGGCTGCGGCCACCGAAATGATTCGGGTCAGGGCATGCATGGCTTCCTCTACCTCCCTCTCAACTCGGACTGGCCTCTCAACTCGGACTGGCCCCTCAGCTCGGATGCGCCTCTCGGCTCGGGCCGATTTTGGGAATCACCGGGGCTTCGCGGCACGGCCGGGCGAAGCGCGGGCGCACCCTCTCCCGTCGGCGGGCCCGGCTCAGGTGGCCTTCCGGGGGCGGCCACGGTCCGGGCCGCGCCGATCTCGGGAAGCGAGACGCGGCGTGGAGTGCCGTCGGGCTGACGCAGCACCACCACGCTGTCCGTGATGTGCTCGACGGTGTGCCCGCCCACCCTGTCGCCCGCCCGGACGATCTGATTGTTCAGGATCGCCAGGTGACCCCCGGGAAAGCCCACGATGCCCTGCAGGTCGAAGGCCTGCCTCGGCGCGGCGCTCTCGGCCTCGCGAGGCCGCTCCACCGACGGACCGAAGGAGAAGGGATCCCGCGACTCCGCGGCTGCTGAGGGTACGGGGAGGGAAAGTCCCGCCTGGGGTCCCGGTCCAGCGAGAGGCACACCGCTCGCGTTGGCCGCGTCGTTGATGATCCGTCGAGCCTGCTGAGTCAGCTGGAGGGCGGTAACCCTGAAGCGGGCGAGAACTTCCGGCGTCACACGTGCGGAGAGAGCGGGCCGTCCCGCCACCGAGGCCGGCGGCGGAGGCATCTGGGACTCCATGGCCACGTTCTCGAGAGTGCCGCGGTCATTCTCGACGCGCGTGGCGAGGTCCACGAGGTCCTGGAACGGGCCCTGCACGGTGATGGCGTGCCAGGACTTGCTGAACTGCGGCGTATCCTGCTGCTCGAGGGGGCCCACGGCCAGTACCCGGAGTCGCGAGCCCTGGGCGAGATCGGCTACGCGAGAGAGAAAGGCCACGGGGTCGCCCGTTGTCCCGGTCCAGCTCATCTCCTGGAGTATGGATGAGTTGGTCTTCATCTCCACCAGGGTTTCCTGCTCCTTCTGCGAGATGGCCGCCTTGAGCCTCGCCACCTCGGCGGCGGCGGTGACACTCCGGGTGGTGAGGGAGCGCGAGTATTGCAGGAGCCCGATGAAGGCGACGGTGAAGACCACGGCCAGCGCTACCCAGAAGATCGCGAGCTGGCGCTCCCTCACCGCGGCTTCTCCGAGAGCGTGATCAGGATCTGCAATTGCGCGCCCTCGCCGGCCACCGAGCCACCGCCCCCCGGCTGCTTCAGCTCCCAGCTCTTGAGCCGGTAACGCCGGTCGATGGCGGGGTCCTTCAGCAGGCCGCCCATGAATGACGCGATCTCCAGCAGCGGAGGAGGGCCCGCCCGGAGCGGGGTGACCGCTTCGATCTTGAGCTCTCCACTGCCTGTCGCGGCAGTTGGTGCCGGCGCCTGGCCGGGAGGAGGCGCCGCGGGCGCGGGAGGCAAGCCCGCTTCGACCTTTTGCAGCTTGATGGTCGGCGGCGTCTGCCGGCGGAAGGCGTTGAGAACATCCGCCCAGCGCACTTGACGCTTCGCCTCGACGCCCAAGGCCTGCAGGTCCTGCCGGAGGAGGCTGAGGTTGCCGTCGCGCGTGGCGAGGTCCGCGCGGAGCTTGGGAATGGCGCCCTGGTCCCTGGACAGGCGGAAGGTGGGGGGCAGGACAAGCGTGATCACCACGAGCAAAATGACGCCCGCGCAGATACCGGCCACGACCAGCAGGCGGCGTGCACCCTGCGGACCGACGAACCAGTCCTGCCATGAGTCGGCCACGTGACCGGGATGGAGCAGGTCGAGAGCGAACCGGGCGCTCATAGTCCTCGGAGGGCGAGCCCGAACGCCTGGAGAAACTGTGGTCCGGGCGGGCGGGGCACGTCGCCAATCTGCGGAGCGCGAACGTCGACGGCCTGGAACGGATCCATGATCTCGAACGGCGCGGAGAGACCGAGCCGGTCACCCAGCCAGCGGCCGATGTAGGGAATGTCCGTCCAGCCCGCGAGCGCGTAGCGCGGGAGACTCTCGCGATCGTACTCGGTGCGGTAGAAGGTCAGGGAGAGGCGGATGTCCTCCGCCATGCGCTCGACCACCTCCCGGCAGGCCACCTCGGCCTTGGGCGCCTCGGCGGACGAGATCGTCCGGGTGAAGCTCTCCGTCGAGAAAGGCGAGAGCTGGAAGGCGATGCGGATCTGCTCGGTGAATACCTCGGCCCCCACTTCGAGGTATCGCGCGACCACCGGACCTCTCTCGCTGAAGAGGCAGAGCACGGAGCTCTGCCGGCCGATGTTCACCACCACGAGAAGCTCTCCGAGCTCCAGGTCGGTCAAGTGGAGAGCGCCGTTCAGGATGGCGAGCGGCTCCACGTCGAGGATCTTGACGTCGACCGACGCCCGCTTCAGGAGCTGGGAGCGCTCGTCGACGAGGGCGCGCGGCACGCTCACGGTGAGAATCTCGTTGGTGCTCTTGTCCGGGGCCGTGCGCAGGATCTGGGCGTCCAAGACGGACTCATCGGGGGGAAGGAGCCCGAGCTCCCGATACTGCATCTCGAGTGCGGGAATGATGCGCGAGGGAGGTAGGGGAGGCAGGCTCACCTGACGGATGACGACCTCGGAGCCCCCCACCGCGGCCACCACGGGCTCGCTGTCGGCTCCCGCGTCGGCCATGGCAAGGTGGATAGCCTGGTTGACCGTCTGGGCCTGGGTTTCCGCGGCCACGGGAGCGCTGCCGAGCCCCGTGATGACCAGGTCATTGCCGCGCCCTTCGAGGGCGAGAGCCTTGACGGAGCCCGAACCGATGTCCAGCCCGATCACCTTCCGCTTGCGCAGGAGACTACCGAGCATTGGCCCTCATTGGTATCGCGACTACCGGACGTGGTCGGCCGACGTGGTCGGCGAGCTTCGCCCGCTGAATAGCACTCAATTCAGGGGCTTCCAGAATATCAGCGGGATGACGAGAACCCCCAAGTAAATCCTCGCTTATTGATAGCCGCAGATGCCGGAAGGCGTGGGCGGCAGCGTGTCGCTGGGACCGCGCCGGCACTCGATCCAGAACTGGGGCACGGGCATCACCTGCCAGCGCCCGCCCGAGAGCTGGCCGGGCACCTCGTAGGGGGCGGGCAGCTCGTTGGGAATCTTCCGCTGGTCGAAGAAGCTCGCCTGGAAGAAGCCGGGAATCTTTCCGCCGGTGCCTACGCCGCCGCAGCCCGCGGTATTCCGGAAGCAGATGTTGTCGGCCCGGAGCATTCCCGCGATCACCACGTCCTGCTTCACCGTGATGTTCGCGCCTGCCACGAAGAAATAGCCCATGATCCGGGACACGCCCGGCCTGATCGTGGCCAGGTCGATGTGGCTTTGGAGCGCCATCACGGCGAGCAGGTGGTTCTCGGGAAACTTCTCGCCCGTGCAGGGCGGACCGGCCGCGCAATGACTCTGGAGGCCGGCGTCGATCTGCACCCCTCCCGGAAAAGTCACGAGGAGGGCCGTCCCGCGGTAGTTGTAGGTGCTCGCACCCGGACTGTCGATCCCCCATGCGAACTGGATCAGCGCGAGGATCGGGTTGCTTGGCGGATTTGGATTCTCGCAGCCCTTCTTGCCGGACAGGGGGTCGTCGATGCCGAACTCCAGGGTGAACGGCAGCGGCTGCGTCCCCGCCGTTCCTCCATCCGGGGCCCCGAAGGTCGTGAAGATGAGGTCCCGCCTCCAGCAGATCTCCGCGCTCCGCGCGAACCCGGTGACCCTGTCCTTGAAGGTGAACTGATGCCGGAAGGGCGGGGTGGAATCGGTCAGCTTGTTCGGCGTCCCGATGAGCGATGAGAGGGTGACCGTGCCTCCGGAGTTCTGCCCGCAGTTGATGGGTGTGGCGCAGTTCACCGGGTTCAGCAGCGTGCCGGGCGCGATGACCCCCGCCCGGGGCAGAAACCAATTGGTGAAATACCCCGTGGGGTAGTCGGTGGCCGCCACGTTGTTGGAGATGGTGGCGTCGTCGTTGAACGACGCTGCCATGTACCAGGAGCCACCGCGGTTGACGAGGGGACCAAGGGGCGGGTTGTTCGGATACGGCTTGGTCAGGTTGCCACGGTCCACGAATACGGACGCGGCGCCGTTGAAGGGCTGCGGCGCGCCGCCCGTGCAGGGCAGCGCACAGCCTCCCGCGATGTACACACCATCGAGCGGACCCTTGCCCGCCCGCGCGGGACTCCCGTACAGGGCGGTGGAACCGCTCTGGCCGAGGGACGTCCCGCTCCCCACGTTGACCATTTGATTGACGGCGTTGCCGAAGATCCTGATCTCGGCCCCCAGCGATTCGACGAGATTGGCGCCCCCCGCGCAGCTCACGCCCGGAGGACAGATGCGTTGCCTGGGCGTGAGTCGGCTCAAGGTGTCGTTGGCCGCCTCCGACTGCGAATAGCCGGAGGTGGAGGCAAGCGGGAACCAATTGTTCACCATGCCGGCGTTGCTCCCGCCCCGGATGTCCAGAGCCGGGTTGGCCAGCGGCACGCCGAGGATGTGGACGGAGCCGCCGATGAGCACCTCGCCACTGACCGCGGGAGCCCCGCTCCCCGCGATGATCCCTCCCGCCCACGGCGAGGTGCTGGACGCCCGGACCAGGGTCTGGATGGTGCGCGTGCGCGTATGGCCACTTCCGTCGGTGGCGGTACCGGTGCTGCGTAGGAAAGCCAGGTTGGCGCACCACGTGGAATGAATGGCATCCGGAAAACACTGGAGCCCAGTGGGGTAGGTCAGCCCAACCGCGTCGACCGGATTGTTCGCCTCGGCGATGGTGAGGTACTTGATCTCGAGCGTGTAGGTCCCCCCGGGGTCCACGGCGCCCGCGAAGGGCCCGGCGGCGATGGTCTGCGGCGCCACGGTCGGATTGGTGAGATTCGCGGGATGAAACTGCGTGGTGTTACAGGGAGTGGGCGCGCAGGTCGTGGATCCGGCCGCGAAGGTCTCCTGGCCGGGGGGAAAGGACATGTAGAGGTTGCGGAGCTCGCGGATGCCTCGCTCGATCCCCGCCTGGGCGGTCTCGTAGGCGCGATAGTCGATGACGCTGGCCGCCGAGAAATTGGATTCGATGAGGGCGAGGTCATAGATGGCGAGGCCGAGCAGGGATACCACGGCGACCGAGACGAGGGCGATGAGGAGAATGCTCCCTCGCTCGTTCGACGACGAGCGGAGGAAGAGGCGGAGATTCACGAGGAGCGTCTCACGGCCGGTGCTCAGTTTCTCGTGGTGAAGCTGGCGGTAAAGCGCTGGCCGGGAAAGCTGTCGCTGGCCGTGAAGACCACTCCGGGTATGTCGAGGTCGAAGCGGAAGTCGAAGAGCGGCGTGACGACCTGGCGCCCCGGGTCGACGGGAGCGCCCGTGCCGTTGGGCAGGCTGGCCACGCTCTGGAAGAAGATGTTCTTGGCCACCATCTGCGTGGCCGCCTTTCCAGGGGCCTTGAGGGCGTTCTGGATCACGAGGAGATTCTCGGGCGTGTTCGTGCAGGCTCCCCCCACCGTCCAGGACGCGAGGGTGCAGCGGTAGAGCTGGGGCCCCGGATCACCGGTGTAGTTCCACTCGTACACACAGCGGCTGTTGCCGAGCGAGGTCATGTACATCACCGCCTTGCCCGTCGTGGTCTGGGGTCCGCAGTTCTGGATCTGGAGGGCGGCGGCGGTGGTGAATTCTCGCTGCATCTGCTCGACCACCGCCGTGCCCGTGCGCTGAAGGAAGGATTGGGTCGCCGCGACGTCGAAGCCGGTTTGCGCCGTCTGGAACATGCCCGCGAGGGCGAGGCCCACGATGGAGAAGATCCCCACCACGAGCAGGGCCTCGATGAGGCTGAACCCCCTCTCATCGCCCCCCGCCCCCCGCGCTTTCACCGTCTCACCAGGACGGTGGACAGGATCACCGGCCGCGTCTGAACGTCGGTGTTGTTGCTGCCGGGCTCTTTCATCCGCACCATCACCGTGACGAGCTTCGCCTCGACGGCGCCGGGATTGAGGGGAGGCGGACACGCGCCGTCGTTCCAGGCGATGGCGAAGTTGGTCGGGCACACGCCGGTGATGATGGTCCGCCGACGGAATCCGGGGACGGCATCCGAGTCGCTCTGATTGTTGATCTGCACGCCGTCGGCCGCCGTCTCCTCCCGGGGATCGGGCAAGGTCGGCGAGCCGAAGCCCGCCGCGCGAACCTGCTCCAGACGCTGCTCGGCAATGGACAGGGCGGCGCGATCGTCGCCCCCGCCCTGGACCATGGCCTGGCCCCTTCCAAACATCATGGCCATGCCCACCCCGGCGATGGCCACGATGGCCGCGCCGATCAGCACCTCCACGAGGGAGAAGCCCGCCTCGCTCGGAAGCCATCTGCTCATGAGCTTGAGGACCGCCGGAGTGCGCTTGGCGGGTCGCCGTCTGACAAATTTTGGAGACAACCTCGGCATCACGTAGGCATCCTCCGGATTCAGGCGGCTGCTACGCCCTTCGTGTCTTGCCGGACGGCAACAGGTCACGACCAGTGCAGGTGCCCCAAAAACCCTTACACCCCGCATAATTCGACGCGTTCGAAGCAGGCTCCCCAGTGGCGTCGCTGCCGATCTCCTCACGGATCGACTGGATTCGTCGTCATGCTTAACGTTTTCAATGGTTTATGGCTACAAGGATCGTGCCATGCCGTATAATTCGCCCCGCCATGACAGCGTCCCTCGTCGCGTTCCCTCTGAGCGAAGAGCAGCGCTGGATTCAGGAGCTGGTGGCCGCACTGGCCGACTCGACGTTTCGAGAGCGAGCGGCCCGCTGGGACGAGCGCGAGGAGTACCCGTGGGACAACATCAAAGAGCTGGTGGCCCACGGCCTCATGGGGATGACCTTCCCCGTGGAATACGGGGGCCGCAGCGCGGGCGTGCTCGACGCCGTGCTCGCCGTCGAGGCGGCCGCGCGCGCGTGCGGAGTCACTGGACGCATTCTCGTGGACTCGAACTTCGGCGCGGTGGGAGCCATCGTTCATTACGGCACGGATGCGCAGAAGCGCACGTTCCTGCCCTTGGTCATCCAGGGCGACAAGCCCGCCATCGCCATCACCGAGCCGAACGCAGGATCGGCGGCCGCCGACATGACGACCACCGCACGGCGGGACGGCGACGCCTGGGTGCTGGACGGAGTGAAGCACTGGATCACCGGCGCCGGCGTGTCGCGGACCTATGTCGTCTTCTGCCGGTTCGACGGCATCGCGGGCGCACCGGGCATCGGCGCGATCATCGTGCCTTCCGACGCGCCCGGTCTCACCGTGACACGGCGTGAGCGCGCCATGGGCATGCGGGGCATTCCCGAGGGCGAAGTCGTCCTCGCCGGTTGCCGCGTGCCGGCGGATAACCTCCTCATCGGTGCGGGGGGATTCAGCCGGCTCATGTCGGCCTACAACGGCCAGCGGCTGGGCGCCTCGGCGGTGGCGCTGGGTCTCGCCCAGGGAGCGCTGGAGGCGGCGGTGAGCTATGCGGGGGCGCGGCGGCAGTTCGGACGAGCCATCGGCGGCTTTCAGGGGCTGCGCTGGATGCTCGCCGACATGGCCATGGAGGTGGAATCGGCGCGGCAGATGATCTACCGCACCGCCCAGAACGCGGGCACGGGTTTGCCCGACCAGTACGCGGTGGCGGCATGCAAGGTCGCGGCGAGCGAAATGGCCATCCGCGTGACCAACCAGGCGCTGCAGGTGTTCGGCGCCAAGGGATACTCGCGCGATTGTCCCGTCGAGCGCATGGTGCGCGACGCCCGCATGTTCACCATCGCGGGCGGCACCGTCCAGATGCTGCGCAATCTCGTGGCCAACCGCGTGCTCGGCCGCGCCGACCGCCCCGCGGACTGAGCTAGCCCAGCACCTGCTTGTAGGTCGCTTCGTCGAAGCCCACGAGCAGGGTCCGTCCCTTTCGCAGGGTGGGCGCCCGCAAATTACCCGTGGGGCCCAAGAGTAGCTCCAGGAGCTCGCTCTTGGGCGGACGGCTCTTCCGCAAGTCGACGTGGATGACCCGCTTGCCCCTCGCCACGTGGAGCTCGTCCACTTTGGCGAGCACAGAGAGCGCCTCCTCGCCCTTGATCGTCTGCTTCTTCGCGTCCACCTGCGTCGCCGGACTCATCTTCCGCTTGGCAAGGAACCCTTGCGTCTTCGCGCAGGTCTGTCAGCCGTTCCGGTGATAGCTCCACTCCACGGTGGCCATGGTGATTGTCTCCTCTCGTGAGATCGGTCAGGGGCTCAGCTCGAAGGTACGATCCAGCCAGAGGGGAACGGCAAGCGCCTTCTCGTCGGCGAATTCGAGCAGGACATAGGACCAGTGCAAGGACACGTGGATGCCAGTCCCTTTCGGCTTCACCACGAGCTTCGAAGGCTCGATGGGAAGATTGTTGCGTCGGGCCGCCACCAGTATCCCCTCGCGGGCGTCCACGGCGAACTCGACAAGCGTCGAGTCCGTGGCCTGTCCCAGCGCCGCGGTGGCCCGGGGGCGGCGACTCGCTTCGAACACCGCCTGATCCACGACGTGCCGCGTCTCGAAGAAGCTGGCGCCCACTACCACCGCGCCGTAACCGACAAAGGCGACGAGAGCGACCCCCACGAGGCGGCGGATGACCGTGCGGACTCTCACGCGTACGCTCTCCAGGCAATCATCGGAGCGACGGCCACACTCTAAGCCGGACTATCTCCGCAGGCAAGGCCGCGGTGTTGGCCGCCATCGACCCCGCGTGGTAGGGTGACAGCGCTGTGAGCCTCGCCAATCTGCCCTGGCGCGCGATCATCTTCGGGAGCCTCGTGGGGCTCGCCGCGGCCCTCGCCGACGTCTACGACTTTTCCGGCTTCCTCGTGAACAACGAGCTGAAGGCGATCAACGGGCAATTCGCGCTGCGCGGACCCCGGACACCCACCGCGCCCGTGGTCATCATCACCATCGACGAGGATTCCTTCGCCGAGCTCAACATGCCGTGGCCCTGGCCGCGGGCCCTCCACGGGAAGCTCATCGATATCGTGACCCGCGGCAAGCCGACCGCCATCGCCCTCGATATTCTCTTCCTCGAGCCGTCCGCCCACGGTCCGGCGGACGACGAGGCACTCGCCCAGGCCATCACCCGCTCGGGCAAGGTCGTGCTCGCCGCCGGCCTCAGCGAGGTGCGGGAGTCCGGCTGGATCAAGGAGAAGCGCGATCTCAATCCGCCTCTGCCCCTGCTCCGCGAAGGCGCGGCGGCGTGGGGTCCCGTGAACATCATCACGGACCGCGATGCCTTCGTGCGCCGGAGCCGGCTCACCCTCGAGTTCCAGGGGAAAGAGTGGGCAGGCTTCGACCTCGACATCTATCGACTCGCCAAGGCCGCGGGCATCCCCGCGGCGCCCCTGCCCACCAATCCCGAATTCATCATCAACTACGCCGGACCTCCGGGGGCCTTCCCCCGCGTGGCCTACTCGCGCGTGGTGAGCGGAGAGATTTCCCCGGAGATCTTCGAGGGGCAGATCGTGCTCGTGGGGGCGACGACTCAGATCCTGCATGACGTCTTCCCCACTCCCTTCGCGGCGCTGCGTACTATGCCGGGGGTGGCCATCCACGCGAACGTGGTGGACACTCTGCTCGCGGGTATCCCGATCCGCCGCGGGCCGGGGTGGGCCGATGCCGCGCTGGCCGTGGTCGCGGGCGGAGCGGCGGGCTGGATCGCCACCGCCTTCCGGCCCCTCCCCGCGTTTCTCCTCGTGATGGGCGGGGCGCTCGGCTTCCTCGCGGGCACCCACGCAGCGTTCCGATTCGCGCGCCTGTGGCTCGACGTCCTCCCCGTGCCCATCGCTCTCCTCGTGCCGTACGTGGGGGTGGTGGTGAAGAACTTCGCTCAGGAGCAGCTCGAGAAACGGCGACTGTCCCGATTCTTCTCGCCGAACGTGGTCAAGGAAATCGTGCGTCAGAAGGACGACGCGGGGCTGGGGGCGGGGCGGCGCCGCATGACCGTGCTCTTCTCCGACATCCGCGGCTTCACGTCCATGTCGGAGAAGATGGAGCCGGAAGAAGTGGTGACCTTCCTGCGCGAATACCTCACGGAGATGACGGAGGCCGTCTTCCACCACGGCGGCACCGTGGACAAGTATATCGGCGACGCCATCATGGCTCTCTACAACGTGCCCTTCGAGGCGCCGGACCACGCCGCCCAGGCCGTGCGCACCGCGCTGGAGTTCCAGCGGCGGCTCACCCCGCTCGCCGAGCGATTCGCGGCCAAGCACCGAGGCACCCTGGCCTGCGGGGTGGGCATCAATACCGGCGACGCGGTGGTGGGGACCATTGGCTCCCGGCAGCGTCTGGAGTACACGGCCATCGGTGACGCGATCAACCTCGGCTCGCGGCTCGAGAGCATCACCAAGGACTTCAACGTGCCGGTGGTGATCAGCGAGGCGACGTGGCTCGAGGTGAAGGACCTCTTCGAGACGCGCTACCTCGGCGAGGTGACGGTGAAGGGGAAGGAGATTCCCGTCAAGATCTATACGGTGGTGGACAGGGAGCCCACCGCCGCGCCGCCCGCGTGAGGAGAGGCGCGCCTCAGGTTCGGCTGCGCGCCGAGAGCTGGATGCTGACCGCCTGGTCGAGGTAGTCCAGGTCGAACGGCTTGGGCACGTAGTCGGCCGCGCCCATCTGCAGCACCTTCGAGGTGATCTCGATATCGGCGTTGGCCGTGATCATGATCACGGGCAGGCTGGGTCGCTCGGCGATGAGGCGCCGGAGCGTCTCCAGCCCGTCCATGTCGGGCATGGCCACGTCGAGGAGGACCACGTCCGGATCGACCGTCTCGAGCATGCCCAGCGCTTCCCGACCGCCCGCGGCCACGCTGACCGCATGACCCCGGCTGGCGAGGAAATCGCGGGTAGTCATGCGCACTTCCACATCGTCGTCCACCACGAGAATCTTTCCGCTCATAACCGTACCTCATCGCGACGGCGACGCCGCGCGGATGTAGCGCTAATGTCGATGATACTATCCGCGGCTCCAAGGCCCTCAACAAAAGCGCGACCGCCGCCCGGTCGTGGGGCAGAATGACTTCCAGCGTGCTCGACCGCAGACCCGCCAAGGCCGCGACGGCGTTGCCTTCTTCTCCTCAGCCAGGTCCCTTGCCGGGGGAGCCGCCGACCGTCGCCCCCTCCGAGCGCCTCTTCTGGATCCTCGGAGCGGTGGTGGCCCTCGTGACTCTCGCCGTCTTCCTCCCCTCGGTCCGGAATGGCTGGGTCAACTGGGACGATGCTGACAACTTTCTAGGCAATCCGCACTTCCGCGGTCTCGGCTGGAGCAATATCCGCTGGATCTTCTCGGGCAGCGTGCAGGACGCCCACTGGATTCCCCTCACCTGGCTGACCCTGTCCCTCGACTACGTCATTTGGGGGATGAATCCTGCGGGTTACCACCTCACGTCGTTGCTCATCCACTCCGTCAACGCCCTGCTCTGCTATGTGCTCGCCTACCGGGAGCGCGCAGCGGAAACGGAGCCGCGAAGTGATATCCTCACCGAAGCGGGACGATTCGACGAAGCGCAGGCACATTTCGAGCGATCGCTTGCCCGGGTGCCTCCGGACCTCCCCGCTCTCCGCGCACAGTTCCTCTTCCACCTCGGCATCGTAGAGCAGCGACGAGGACGCCCGGCCGATGCCGGGGTGCGCTTCCGTGAAGAGCTCCGTCTCGATCCTCAGCATCCCGCGGGGTGGATCAGGCTCGGTGTCATCCTCTGGGCACGCGGGCAGCGAGAGGAAGCGACGCGCGCGTGGGCCGAGGCCGTTTCGCTCGCGCCGCGCTGGGGCGCCTACCAACTGTGGGAGATCAGACTAGCCGTATCGGAGGTGCCCGAGGTGGCCGCGGTGGCGCGCGGACGCCTCGCCTTCAACCTTGGCGCTCTTCTCGAGCAATACCGGCAGCCCGGTCAGGCGCTCGAGCAGTATCGCGGCGCTGTCGCCCTCTTGCCCGATGACCTGACCGCGTGCGGGCGGGCAAAGCGTCTCTCCGCTGCGGTGGCACCCGGAGAGGCCGTCGCGTGCGCTCCTCGAGGACGGCCCTGAGCCTTACGCGCGACGGCCTCGCGCGCTGGGCGCTGCCCGCGCTGGTGGTCACGCTCACCCTTGTCGCCTTCCTGCCCGCGCTTCACCACGAATTCCTGGGATGGGACGACGCCAAGAACTATCTCGACAATCCTCACTACCGGGGCTTGGGACCTCGCCAGCTCGCCTGGATGTTCACCACCTTTCACATGGGCCACTACATCCCGGTGACGTGGATGACCTTCGGGCTCGACTACCTGCTCTGGGGGATGACCTCTTCGGGCTATCACCTGACCAACATCCTCTTCCATGCCGCCACCGCGCTCGCCTTCTACTTCCTGAGCCTCCGCCTCCTCCGCGCAGTGCTCCTGGATGCCGCGGAGAGTGATCTCCGGATCGGCGCCGCGCTGGCCGCCTTGCTCTTCGCCATCCATCCCCTCCGCGCCGAATCGGTGGCCTGGATCACGGAGAGGCGAGACGTCGTCTCGGGCCTCTTCTACGTCCTCAGCGTGATCGCGTACTTGAAGGCGGTAGACGGTAGAGACCGGGTGCGCCCGCGCTGGTACTGGACTTCGCTCGGGCTCTTCGCGTGCGGACTCCTGTCGAAGTCCATTGTGGTGTGCCTGCCCGTCCTCCTCCTCGCCCTGGACGTGTATCCGCTCCGTCGGCTCGGGGGGATGCATGGCTGGCGACGCCCCTCGGTGTGGCTCGAGAAGCTGCCGTATGTCGCGTTGGGAGCGGTCGCGGCGGTGATGGGATTCGTTGCCCTGTCCACGCTGGGCAATACACGCTCGCTGGCCGAGATGGGGCCGCTCTACCGCACGGTGCTCTCGATCTACGGTCTCGCGTTCTATCTCTGGAAGAGCGTGATGCCCTTCGGGCTCTCTCCGCTCTACCCGCTCGATGTCACCGTGACCTGGCTTCATTTCGGGGCGGTGGCGGCGCTTCTTGGAATCGCCATCTTCATGCGCAGGCGGTGGCCGGCCTTCACGGTGGCCACGGTCGTCTACCTCGTTACCCTCCTGCCCGTGCTCGGCATTTTCCAGAACGGTCCCCAGGCCGCCGCCGACCGTTACACCTACCTCGCCTGCATCGGCTGGGTCGTCATCCTGGGTGGTCTGGCCGCGTGGCGCTGGGTGGGACGGACGGTGGCTCGCGCGGTGCTCTCGATCTGGGTGCTCGCCATGCTACCACTTACGTGGCAGCAGGTCGCCGTCTGGCACGATTCGATGACGCTCTGGTCGCACGCCATCGCCCTCGCCCCGGACAACCGCGCCGCGCATTTCAACCTGGCGGGCGCTCACGAAGAGGCGGGCCGCTACGCGGCGGCGGTGGCGGAATACGAAGAGGTGGCGCGTCTCTCGAATCGCTTCCGGGGCCGCTGGTACATCACCATCGGGTGGAACTACGAGAAGGCGAAGGTGGACCTGCTCGCCCTCGCCGCCTTCCACAAGGCGCTCGCCCTCGAGCCCGGGCTGAGCGACGCCTGTGAAGGAGTTACCCGGGTGGCGAAGCGCCTCGGCGCGGATCCCGGGGCGCGTCCGGGTTGTGCCGATGGATAGTTCGGCGCGGGGAGAGCGGCCTCACCGCCGCCTCCCCACGCCACGAATCAGCTAGCAGTCCTGGCCGGCGCCGGTGCTGGCGGGCGGGGTGGCGCTGTTCACGTCGCACTTCAGCACCACCCCCGTGGCCGTTCCGAACATCGAGAGCGACATGCCCGCGGCGTTGCCGCCCGCCCCGGCGACCGACACCTGTCCGAGCAGCTGCGGTGGGTTGTCGGTGGTCACGGTGAGCTGGGCGGTCGGAACCGTCCAGCGGCCGTCGTACGTGTTGAAGGTCGACGAGTCGAGCCCCACCCGCTGCGCGATCTCGCTCCGGACGCAGCTCTGGCCGGCGCCCTTGACCTGCACGCAGCCGGACAGCGCGGTCAGGGCGGAGCCGGCGAGGGCCTTGGCCTCGGCGAGCCGGGCATCACGCGTGTACCCGAGATAGAGCGGAAGCGCCACCGCGGACAGAATGCCGACGATCAAGATGACGATGAGCAGCTCGACCAGCGTGAACCCAGCCTCTCCACTTCTTCTGCCGGAAACCATCACTGCCCTCCTTACACGGCAACGAAAGACACTGCTCATGACGGTTCGCGAAGCCGTCACACTCCGCGACCGTCTCCCCGGGGCGCGACCTTCTCGCGTAAAGCCAACTCGGTGGCGGAATCAGTTGATCCCGCCACCGAGTTGTCTCGCTCACACCACTCAGAAAGTGGTGGCTAACTTGTTCGCGTCATGCCGGACCTGCGGGGCGGGAGCCTCCCGCCGGGCCGCCGGAACCCCGAATCGGTTCTAGCAGTCCTGTCCGGCCGCCGAGCTCGCCGGAGGGGTGGCGCTGTTCACATCGCACTTCAAGACCACACCTGTGGCCGTACCGAACATGGAGAGTGACATGCCGGCCGCGTTGCCGCCCACGCCCGACACCGACACCTGGCCGAGCAGCTGCGGCGGGTTGCTCGTGGTCACGGTCAGCTGCGCGGTAGGCACGTTCCATCGACCGTCGTACGTGTTGAACGTGGAGGTATCCATGCCGACCCGCTGCGCGACATCGCTCCGTACACAGCTCTGGCCGGCGCCCTTCACCTGCACGCATCCCGACAACGCCGTCAGCGCCGAGCCGGCCAGAGCCTTGGCTTCCGCGAGCCGCGCGTCTCGCGTATACCCGAGATAGAGCGGCAGGGCCACCGCCGACAGAATGCCGACGATTAGGATAACGATGAGCAGCTCGACCAGCGTGAAGCCGGCCTCGCACCCCGCCGCACTCGACAGGTTCCGTGTCTTGGCGAACATCAGTTCCCTCCTCGAGCTGGTTGTCCAGGCGGGCCAAGGCACGTCGCTCTCTAGGCCCTTGATAGCTGCCATGGACGAGAGCAAGCTCCATGCCCGCGATCTGTCGGCGGCTTCTCTGGACCCAGAGTCTTTGAATTCACGACGTTAGGGCGACGGACGGCGTGCAAGAAGATGCCCAGTGCTCCACAATCTTGGTTGGGACCTCAATTTTTGGGGACTTCACGTGAGGGCTCCCCTTCCTTGACACACCGCGACGGCGGTGCCTATGATCCGCTGCTCGGACGCCATCAATGAACCGCACCCTGTTGCCCGGAGCCATCGTTGCCCTCCTCGTCGCCATTGCGGCCGGAGCTGGCTATCTCCTCCACGGCACCATGCCGAGCGGACTCGATCGCGGCGCGGCCATCGCCAGGGTCTCGTCGGGCGCCACTCCCGCCGAGAGCCTGCAAGCGGCGTTCGTGGGCGTCTCCGAGCATCTGCGACCCGCGGTGGTGAACGTCGGCATCATCCAGAAATCCCACAATCGCCGCACACCCGGTCCGGCGCCGGGTAGCGACGATCCGTTCTTCCAGGACTTCTTCAAGCAGTTCTTCGGGTCTGAGGGGCCGAGCGGCGGACCGGAGTTTCGCCGCCCCGGTCTCGGCTCGGGAGTCATCTTCGACAAGCGCGGACTCATCCTCACGAACTTCCACGTGATCAAGGGCGCCGACGAGATCACCGTGAAGATGGCGGACAAGCGCGAGTACACCGGCCAGGTGGTCGGCACCGATCCCAAGACCGATCTCGCCGTCGTGCGCTTCCAGCCCGATCGGGATCTGACCGTGGCCACCCTCGGCAACTCCGACAACCTCCGGGTCGGCGAATGGGCCATTGCCATCGGCAATCCGTTCGGACTCGACCAGACGGTCACGGTGGGCGTGATCAGCGCCACCGGCCGGTCTGACGTGGGGGTGGCGACCTACGAGAACTTCATCCAGACCGACGCCTCGATCAATCCGGGGAATTCCGGGGGACCGCTCTTGAATCTCCGGGGAGAGGTCATCGGCATCAACACCGCGATCTTCTCCCAGAGCGGAGGCTCGATTGGGATCGGCTTCGCGATTCCCATCAACATGGTCAAGCGCGTGGTGGACCAGCTCGTGGACAAGGGCAAGGTGGTGCGGGGCTGGCTCGGGGTCTCCCTGCAGCCCCTCTCGCCGGAGCTCGCGGAATCACTCGGCGTGCCCGGCAAGCAGGGAGCGGTGGTGGGCTCCACCATGGCGGGGAGCCCGGCCGCGACGGCGGGGCTCCTGCAGAATGACGTGATCCTCGCCTACGACAAGACACCGGTGGAGAGCTCGCAGCACTTCCAGCGGCTCACCGCCGAGAGCAAGGTGGGGAGCAAGATCGTGCTGCAGGTCTTCCGCAAGAAGAAGAAGATGGACGTCACGGTCACCGTCGGCGAATCGCCCGACGAAGGCCCCCGCAAGGCCGCCCCGTCTCAGCCCAAGGGCTAAGCCGCCCCCGCGAGAAACACCCCAGACGTCGGGAACACTCCAGGTGTCAGCAACACCCCAGGCGGCTCAAAAACGGAGATCCGCCTGGCGGCGCACCCTGCGGGATGAAAGTTGGCTATCATGGCCGGGCGCCGCGCTCGGAAACGTCGAGGACCAGTGGTACTGCGTGTCCGATCAAAAACCGACGTGGGAGCGTCCGGGACCCTGCCATGGTGCC
>DASYQB010000183.1:0-5639 GCA_036005985.1 Candidatus Methylomirabilota bacterium
TAGGAATTACTCGAAAGAGCATCAGGTAGGCCTGGCCGGACGCGAGCCGCTCGCACGGCTCCGCCGACAGGATCACCCTCCACCAGCCCTGAGACAACCCACCCGCAGTTTTTACGGTTGACACTATCTTTTTAGTTAGGCTAGGCTAATCTCGCGTGACCAACAAGGAGGCTTCATGAAGCGATACGTGGCGCTGATGGTCGTCCTGGCCATGGCGGTGGGATTGGTGGGAGCGGCCGCAGCGGCCGATGCCGAGGTGCCGCTCGTGCTCGAGAAGAACCGATGGCAGCCCGATGTCATCAAGGTCAAGGCCGGGGTGCCGTTCGTCCTCGTCATCACCAACAAGGACAAGGGACCGGAAGAGCTCGACATGCTCTCCCCGCGAATCGAGAAGGTCATCCCCGCGGGCAAGACGGTGCGGCTCAAGATGCCCGCTCTCAAGCCCGGCAAGTATCCCTTCGTGGGCGAGTACCACTCCGAGACGGCCAAGGCGACCATCGTCGCCGAATAGCCCATGGGCGCTACCTTCATCGTCACGCTGCGCGAGGCGTTCGAGGCCGCCCTCATCCTCGGCATCATCTACAGCTACCTCGAGAAGGTAGGCGCGCGCGACGGCGTGCAGTACCTGACCCGCGGTGGCCTCCTCGGTCTCCTCGCCAGCGTGGCCATGGGAATCGGCGTGAGCTACCTCTCCGGGCCTTTGCTCGACATCGGGCCCGACCTCATCACCCTCGTGGTCATCTTCGCCGCCGTGGGCCTGCTCACCTGGCACGCGTGGTGGATGCAGCAGCACGCCCGGCTCGTCAAGGGGCAAGTCCAGCACCGGATCGACGAGGCGCGCACCTCGAATCGTCTGTGGGTGGTCGGCCTCATCGCCTTCACCTCGGTATTCCGCGAGGGCGCGGAGACGGTGCTTTTCCTCTGGGGCATCGTGTCGGAGGAGGGCGCGGGTTGGGGCAGCCTGGTCGGCGGCGTCGCGGGCATCGTGGGCGCGGCCGCGCTGGGCTGGGCTGTTTTCCGAGGCGGGCAGCGCCTGAGCATTCAGCGCTTCTTCTCGGTGACCACCGTCTTCATCATGCTGCTCGCCGCCGGCCTCCTCAGCCGCGGCATCGGCCGGATGCAGGGCATGGGGCTCCTCCCCTTCTCCGAGCCGGTGTGGAATACGTCGTGGCTCCTGAGCGACGGGAGCATTGTCGGCGGGTTTCTCTCCGGGCTCATCGGCTACCGGGCGCAGCCCACTCTCCCTGAGGTTTGCGCCTATGTCGCATACGTAGTCGTCGTGGGATTGCTCCTCTTCGCTCGCCGGGCGCCGGCCGCCGTCCGCGTGCCCAGCCCGAGCCGCTCATGATCGTCTGCCTCTGTCGGGGCGTTTCCGAGCGCCACATCGAAGACACGGTGGCCGCGGGGGCCAAGACGGTCGGAGACGTGTCACGGGCCTGCGGGGCGGCCACTGACTGCGGTGCCTGCCACTACCTCGTCGCCGCGCTGGTCGACGAGGCGAGCAATGCCGTGTGGGCGACCGGAGATCGGAAGTGACCGAGAAGGCGGAGGACCAACCGGAGACGGGAAGTCGATCCACGGCCGCTCGCATCGCGAGCACCGATCTCTTCAACGGCCAACGCGAGGTCGTCATCGTGCACCACGGCACCGAGTACCGACTCCACATCACCAAGGCGGACAAGCTGATCCTGACCAAATAGCCGTTCATCCAGCCAGCCACCCAAGCCTGTCCGGTTCAGGCAGCGAGCCAATAGCCACCGGGGGTTTCTCGACCCGCCGGAAGTGTGAGGGGCTCGTGCATCACGTCGCCGCATTGATCGCCATGCTCGCCAAGGGCGGGCCTGTCATGATTCCCCTGCTCGTCTGCTCGGTGCTCTCTCTGTCCGTCATCATCGAGCGTGCGAGCTTCTGGTGGCGCCGCCGCGACGTGGCGCGGGCCGAGCGGGCGCTCAGACTCTTGGCGTATGCCAAGTTCGACGAGGCGGCCGAGATCGCCGGCGCCTCTCACGCCTCCGAGGCGCGGGTGATCGTGGCCGGGCTCGAGCACCGCGGATCCGGGGCGGCTCAGGCTATGGAGCTGATCGCCCAGGAGGAGTTGGGGGTGGCGCGGCGCTATCTCCCTGTGCTCGACACGGTCATCACGCTGTCGCCGCTCCTCGGCCTCCTCGGCACGGTTACCGGCATGATCGCCGCCTTCGGCGTGCTCTCCACTACCGGCATGAACCAGCCCAATGCCATCACGGGTGGCGTGGCCGAAGCCTTGATCGCCACCGCGGTGGGCCTCGGCATCGCCATCGCCACCCTGGTTCCCTACAACTACTTCTCCGCCAAGGTGGAGCGGGCCGCGGAAGCCATGGAGCGGTGCGGGTCCCGCGTCGAGCAGGCGCTCGCTGAGCACGAGATTCCGTGAAGCTGACCCATCGCCCACCGAAGAAGGCCCGCATCGAGATCATCCCCATGATCAACACGGTCTTCTTCCTGCTCGTCTTCTTCATGATGGCGAGTCTGTCCATGACCGTGTACCGCGGCATGTCCTTGAGCCTGCCCAAGGCGGCGAGCGGTGAGCCTCGCCAGGACCGGGTCTCGGTGTCGGTGACGCGCGACGGCGTGATCTACCTCGACCGCACTCAGGTCGAGCCGGCGCAGCTCACCGAGAAGCTGCGGGCCCTGCATGAGAAGGACCCCGAGGTCGTGGTCGTCGTGAGCGCCGATGGCGACGTCACCCACCGCCGCGTGGTCGAGGCCATGGACGCGGCCCGCCTCGCCGGCATCTCCAAGATGGCCATTGCCGTCCAGCCCCTGGAGAAGAAGTGATGCTCCGAGGATCTGGCCTTGTTCCCTCGCCCCTCGGCGGCTCGATCGTTCTCCACGCGCTCGCCCTTGTGGGCATCGCGTGGCTGGGTCCGGTGGCGGGAGCTGCCCTCATCCCGCCGAACGTCGTGACGGTGGAGGTGGTGACGGCCGATCCTGCCCCGCCGCCCCCTCCGCCCAAGCCGGTGGCTCGTACCATCGCGGCCGTCAAGCACGCGCTGGTGGCCAACCACAGTCCCAAGATGCAGCCGACCCCGGTACCGCCGGAGCCCACGCCCGCCCCTCCCGCCGTGCAGCCGGAAGCGCCATCCGCTCCGGTGCAGGCGGCCGAGACGCCCAACCCGCAGCCCGCCGCCGCGGGAACGGAAACCTTCGCGGGGGGCGACGTCAATCTCGGAGGCGGCGGCTCCTCGGGTGCGCGCGCCGGCCAGAACCTGGCCGCGGTGGGCCCGAGCACCTCGGCGCTGGGCGCGGACGGCCCGGGCACGCTGACGAGCTTCGCGGTGCCCAAGGGCGGCTACCAGATGAAGCCCACGTATCCGGAGTCGGCCCGGCGCGCGGGCATCGAAGGCACGAGCCTGCTCAGGTTCGAGATCACCGAGGGCGGCATGGTGAGCAGGATCACCGTGGAGAAGTCCGCCGGTCACGAAGAGCTCGACCGCGCGGCCATCGCCGCCGTTCAGAAGTGGCGCTTCGAGCCGGCCCGCCGTGGAGCGCAGGCCGTCGCGGTGTGGGTCACCCTGCCCGTCCGCTTCGAGCTCAAGCATTGAGCGCCGCCATGCGGCGACTCCTCGTCTTCGCCATGGTGGTCCTGGCCCTGTCCCTCCCGCGAATGGCTCAGGCTCACTTCGTCTGGATCGAAGCCGAGCCGGTGGGGAAGCCCGATGCCCCCGTCGAGATCTCGCTCTTCTACGGAGAGCCGCACGAGTACGACACCATCAGCCAGCGCGTGATGTTTTCGTTTCTCGTCGAAGCATCGCGCTGATCCGCCCGTGACCCCCTCGCGACGCACCCACCGTCTCATCGCGATCGCCTCGACGATCTTCCTGGTGTCGAGCACATGTACGGGACTCCTCTGGGCCTTTTCCCCGTACCTGTACCTGGACGAGGGCTACATGAGGAAGAAGGCGCCTCTGTCCGGCCCCTCGCCGACCGCCGCCGTGGTGACCGTGCAGGACGCCATGGCCGCCGCACGCAAGGCCGGCCGGTCGGGACAGATCCAGCAGGCCACGCTGCGATCGGACTTCGGCCGACTCCTCTGGGAGATCCAGCTCCGCGCGGGCGGCGGCGAAGGCTCGCAGTCCTTTCTGATGGACGCGGTCACGGGCGAGCCGCTCTCGCCGCTGACCGCCGAGCAGGCGACGGTCATCGCTCAGCAGTACGTGCGCGGCAATCCGCCCGTCCAAGAGATCGTCGCGGAGAGCGGCTTCCTCGGCCGATCGGATCGCGCGCGGCCCGCCCCCGCCTATCGCGTGCGGTTCAAGCAGGCGCGCAACCCGGAGATCGTCATCCACCGTGACTCGGGAGTCATCCTGGCCGACGAGGACTCGGCGCGGCGGTTTCACTTCCTCGTGACCCAGCTCCACCAATACAACTATTTCGGATTCAAGAAGACGCTCACGGCGATCGCCGGCGTGCCCCTGCTCCTCCTCATCGGCACGGGGCTGGTGATGTGGCTTCGGCCAAAGCTGCGACGGGCTCGTAGAGGAATGAAGGGAGCCGGCGCGACCACCTGAAGCTGCGAGATTGACACGCGAGGACGGCCGGCCAGCCGGTCAGGGATTGGACCGGCCGCCCCCGCATCAATGAGAAAGGGAACGCCCTTGCCCACTATTCGTCACGCTATCACGAGCATTGTGACCGCGGCAATCGCCAGCCTCGGCGGGGAAGTCTGGGCGCAGGAAAAGTCCGTCGTCCCCCTGCCCGAGGTCAACGTCAACGCTCCCCCCGCCTCGCCCTACGTGCCCGAGCGCTCGAGCGTCGGCACCAAGACGGACACGCCACTCATGGACGTGCCGGCGAGCGTGCAGTCGGTGCCCCGCGAGCTCCTGTACGACCAGAGCGCCTTCACCCTCGACGGCATTATCCGGAACGTCAGCGGCGTCCAGCAGTCGGGGAGCAGCAACTACGGCTTCTTCAGCACCTACATCATTCGCGGGCTCGCCTCACAGTTCTACCGCGACGGGGTCCTCGACGCCTCCCAGGTCAACGGCTATCTCCGGACGCTGACCGACGTTGCGCGGGTGGATATCCTCAAGGGACCGGGCTCCGCGCTCTACGGCAGCGGCGCGCCCGGGGGCACCATCAGCATCGTCTCCAAGCTCCCCACCCCCACGCCGCTCTACAGCGGATACGCGGTGGGCGGAAGCTTCGGGACGTACCAGTTCGGGACGGACATGGGTGGCCCGCTCGGCGAGACCCTCGGCTATAGGCTCGACACCGACCACTACCACACGGACGGCTTCCGTGACGTTTCGAGCACCTTCACGGAGTTCGTCCCGATCGTGGTGTGGACGCCTGTGCCCGGTCAGACCCTCACCGCCAAGTTCGACTTCCGGACCATCGAGGCCATCGCCGACACTGTCGGCATCCCGTTCAAAGGTCGCACGCTCGTGGGTATTCCGCGCGACACCAAGCTCTATTCTCCGTTCTCGGACACGAGCCAGGACGTGTACCGTCTCGCCCTCAAGCTCGACTCGGAGCTGGCGGAGGGATTGCTCCTGCAGCAGAACGCCGCGTTCATGCAGCGCGACCTCGCCCTCGCCCGCAACGCCTCGAACCCGATCTTCGCGGCCAACGGCGTGACCCTGACCGGCCGGAGCATTCGC
>DASYQB010000184.1:0-3060 GCA_036005985.1 Candidatus Methylomirabilota bacterium
CACCTGCCCCTCCAGAGCGGAAGCGACCGCGTGCTCCGTCTCATGCGCCGTCCGTACAATGTCCGCATGTACCGGGTCCTCGCCGAGAGGCTGGCTGCTGCCATTCCCGATCTCGGGCTGGGCGCCGATGTCATCGTGGGACATCCCGGGGAGTCCGACACCGACTTCGAGGCGACGATGACCCTGGTGAGAGAGCTCCCGCTCTCCTATCTCCACGTCTTCGCCTACTCAGACCGCAAGGGGACCGAGGCAGCGGCGATGGGTGACCGGGTGGCGAGCCCGGTGATCCGCGAGCGGAGCCGTCGCCTTCGCGCCCTGGGTGTGGAGAAGAGCCTCGCCTTCCGGCAAAGACTGGTGGGGCAATCGGTGGAGGCCTTGGTGCTCGAGGACAAGGCGCGCGGGCTCACCGCCAACTACGTCGAGGTGAATTTTGAAGGCTCGGCGGGGATCCCGCGCAGCTTTGCCCGAGTCCGCGTGACCCAGGCGGATGCCCGGGGCACGCGCGGAGTACGGGAGGCCGCGTGAGGGCGCAAGCCGGGAAGCCCGAGCCGGCCATCGGAGTGATCGGAGGCAGCGGCCTCTACGAGATGGAGGGCCTCGAGGAGATTCGCTGGGTCAAGCTGAAGACACCGTTCGGCGATCCCTCGGACGCGTACTGCACGGGACGCTTCCAGGGCCGCCGCATGATCTTCCTGCCGCGACACGGCCGCGGGCATCGCCTCACGCCGTCCGAGCTCAACTACCGGGCGAACATCTATGGCATGAAGGCGCTGGGCGCTCACGCCCTCGTGTCCATCAGCGCGGTGGGGAGCATGAAGGACGAGATCCACCCGCTCGAGCTGGTCGTCCCCGATCAGTTCTACGACAACACACGGCGCCGGGCCGGGTCGTTCTTCGGCGACGGGATCGTGGCCCACGTCGGCATGGCGCATCCGGTGTGCGCGGGCGTGGCCGCCGCGCTCGCCAAGGCGGGCAAGGACGTGGGGGCGCGGGTGCATCGCGGCGGCACGTACATCTGTATCGAGGGGCCGCAGTTCTCTACCAAGGGCGAATCGGAGATCTACCGGCGCTGGGGCGTCTCGGTGATCGGCATGACCAACATGCCCGAGGCCAAGCTCGCCCGCGAGGCCGAGCTGTGCTATGCGACCCTCGCCCTCGTCACCGACTACGACGTGTGGCACGAGGAGCACGACGCGGTGACCGTGGAGGCGGTGGTGGCCAATCTCATGAAGAACGTGGCCACGGCCAAGGAAGTGCTCCGTCGCGTCATCCCGCTCATCCCGGAGTCGTGCGGGCACGGATGCCCCGAGGCGCTCCGCAGCGCGGTCATCACCGATCCGAGTGCCTTCCCGCCCCGGGCGCGCAAGAAGCTCGCCCTGCTTCTCGACCGCCATTTCCCGGCGAAGGCTGGAGCACGCTCCCGTGGCTGAGTCGGCCGAGCTCGACGTGCTGGGCATCGGCAACGCGCTGGTGGACGTGCTGAGCCACGCCTCCGACGAGACGGTGACCAGCCTCGGGCTGGTGAAGGGCACCATGAGCCTGATCGACGAAGCGCGCGCGCGGGCGCTCTACGAGGCCACCGGTCCCGGGGTGGAGATCTCCGGCGGCTCGGCCGCCAATACCATCGTCGGCGTCACCTCCTTCGGCGGGCGTGGCCAATACGTGGGCAAGGTCCGCAATGACCAGCTCGGCGAGGTCTTCGGCCACGACCTTCGCTCGACGGGAGTGCTCTACGAGACTCCAAGCGCCACCGACGGCCCCGCCACCGGCCGCTGCCTCATCCTCGTCACGCCCGACGCCCAGAGGACCATGGGGACGTTTCTCGGAGCCTCCGTTCATCTCGGCAAGGCCGACATCAACGTGCGCCTGATCGCCCGGGCCAAGATCATCTATCTCGAGGGCTATCTCTTCGATCCCGCCAACGCCCAGGAGGCGTTCCGGGCGGCCGCGACGCTGGCCCATGCGGCGGGAAGGAAGGTGGCCCTGACCCTGTCCGACCCGTTCTGCGTCGACCGGCATCGGAGCGCGTTCCTCGATCTGGTGCAGCACCACGTGGACATTCTCTTTGCCAATGAGGCGGAGATCTGCGCTCTCTATCAGGTTTCCGACTTCGACGCCGCACTCCAGCAGGTCCTGGGCCACTGCGAGGTCGCCGCCCTGACCCGCAGCGCCAAGGGCTCGGTCCTGGTGGGCAATGGCGAGACGCACACCATCGACGCTCATCCGGTGACGGGAGGAGTGGTCGACACGACGGGAGCGGGCGACCTCTACGCGTCCGGCGTGCTGTACGGCTTGAGCCGCGGCTTCGACCTCGCCACCTGTGGCCGGCTCGGCTCGCTGGCCGCGGCCGAGATCATATCGCACGTGGGCGCGCGGCCCATGGTGCCCCTCGCCGGCCTCGCCGGCTCGGTGATCGGATAGCGGGCCCCATGGCTGACCCGGCGCTCGAGGCCAAGTACGAACGGCTGGTGGGCATCCTCCGTGAGATGGGGAGCGTCCTCGTCGCGTTCTCGGGCGGCGTCGACTCGACGCTTCTCGCCCGCGCGGCCAAGGACGCCGTTGGCGACCGCGCGATGCTCGTGACCGCGGACTCCGAGACCTATCCGGCGGCCGAGCTCGAGGAGTCGCGCCGGCTCGCCTCGCTCCTCGGGCTTTCCCACCGGATCGTCCAGACCCGTGAGCTGGACAATCCGCAGTACGCGCTCAACTCTCCCAACCGCTGCTACTTCTGCAAGGAAGAGCTGTTCGCCCGCCTCGGCCCGCTCGCCCGGGAGCAGGGCGAGGCGCACATGGTCTACGGCGCGAACATGGACGATCTTGGCGATCACCGGCCGGGCATGCAGGCCGCGAAAGCGGCGGGTGTGCGGGCACCCATGATCGAGGCCGAACTGTGGAAGACCGAGATCCGCGCGCTGTCCCGGGAGCTCGCCCTACCCACCTGGGACAAGCCGTCCTTCGCGTGCCTGTCGTCGCGCTTCCAGTACGGCGAGACCATCACCCCGGAGAAGCTCCGGCTCATCGACGCCGCCGAGGCCTTCGTGCGGAGTCTGGGCTTCCGTC
>DASYQB010000185.1:0-12470 GCA_036005985.1 Candidatus Methylomirabilota bacterium
GACCGGCGCGGCCACGGGCGATCCACCCAGACCAGCGACGGCCACGACATGGACCACTACGCCGACGACCTGGCGGCCCTGACGGCCCATCTCGACCTGCAGAACGCCGTTCATGTCGGCCATTCGACCGGCGGCGGCGAAGTGGTGCACTACCTGGCCCGTCACGGCGAGAGTCGGGTGGCAAAAGCCGCGATCCTTAGCGCGGTACCACCGCTGATGGTAAAGACGGCGACCAATCCAGGCGGGCTGCCCAAGGAGGCTTTTGACGGGCTTCAGGCGCAGCTCGCCGCCAACCGATCACAGTTCTATTACGATCTACCGGCTGGACCCTTCTATGGTTACAACCGGCCTGGAGCGAAACCCTCTCAGGCGGTGATCTGGAATTGGTGGCGCCAGGGCATGATGGGAGGTGCCAAGGCGCACTACGACGGCATCGTCGCCTTCTCCCAGACTGACTTCACCGACGATCTGAAGAAGATCACCGTGCCCGTCCTGGTGCTGCATGGCGATGACGACCAGATCGTGCCCTATGCCGATTCGGCACCGTTATCGGCAAAGTTGCTGAAGAATGGCACATTGAAAACCTACACGGGGTTTCCGCACGGCATGCCCACGACCGAGGCCAATACCATCAACGCCGACCTGCTGACGTTCCTGAAAGCGTAAAGCCGGGGTCGCGGCGTTCCCGCCCTTGCCGCGGCTCCCTCCGGGTCAGCCCTGGAAGATGTCCTCCGGGAGGAGGGCGGACACCACGTAGTTCGGCACATCGACCACGTTGCTGATCCGCAGGTCAACCGCCACGCTGCAAATGACGTAGGCCTGCTCCCGGGTGAAGCCGCGCTCCTGGAGCAGGGCGATCATGTTGAGGACTGCGCTCCGGCAGGCCGTGTTGAGATTCTCGCCCTGGTTGACCCCCCGCTCGTCGACCGGCATTCTCATGGTGGCGATGAATCGCTGCGGCGCCGCCCAGCGCGGATCGATGAAGTAGTCGCTCCGCTCAAATCTCGGCCAGCGGATCTGGCGCCGCTCCGCCTCGCCCCGATGCACGCGGAAGCGCACGACACAGGTCGCGCCCATCTCCACGGCGGTGACGCATACCTCGCCGTCACCCTGGGCGAAGTGGCCGTCGCCCGTCGAGAAGAGGGCGCCGTCCACGGCAACGGGCAGGAGGAGCTTCGCCCCCTTGCTGAGCTGCTTCACGTCGAAGTTGCCACCGTTCTCGCGAGGAGGCAGGGTCCGCAACCCGTGGACGGCCGCGGGTCCCGAGGCGGGCACCGCCCCGGCGGCGTCGGGAGGAAATACCATGCCACCGCGCGCGAGCAAGTCGGCCTCGCGCCGCGTCCACGCTTCCAGCTGCGCACGCGACGGCGCCACCCCCGACACGCCCATGAACGAGGCCCCCGGAATGCGTACGCCGCGAAGCTGGCGCGAGGTGCCCCAGCCATCCGCGATATCCCAGTGGACGAGGAAGGGAATGGTCATGGTGTCGCGCAGAAAGCCCAGCCCGGGAATGATGGCCGTAAAGGCCCACGCCTGGGGGACTATGTCCACAAAGTCGATCTCGAGCAGATCGCCGGGACGGGCGCCCTTCACCAGGACGGGTCCCGTCAGCGGATGGATTGGTCCCGCCTCCAGAGCCGCGAAATCGGCCTCCGTGGACCGAGACGTAAGATACGCATCGAGAGCATCCCGGGTCTCGAGCGAGACTTCCTCGCCCTCGTCCACCTCCACGATCGGGGGTATGTCGGGGTGCCAGCGATTGTGTCCGGTCTTGGGCTCGTCGCGCAGCGGCCGCCTCCGGTCTATGGTGACGGACTTCATGGCTCCCTCCTCTACTGTGCCTTCGACGGTCAGTCGAGCTCGGACAGCTCGACGCGCCGTTCCAGCTTCGAAGAGCGCTGCGCCGCTTCCACCACCTCGAGCGCGAGCAATCCCGCCTCCACGTCAACCGCCGGCGCCCTTCGACCCGCGCACGCCTCCAGGAACAGCTTGAGCTCGTGACGCAACGGCTCGGGCCCTGACGCCTTGTGCGTCTCCGACGCGCCATCAGGCGCGTTCCATACCCCGCCTTGCTTGACGTGACGATTGGCGAGAACCTTGACCTCCCCCGTGCCGAAGTCACCCGCGAGCGTCTCCTCCTCGCCCACGATCACGCAGTCGCGGAACGTGCCCGGGGCGAAGTATCCCGCTTCGACGAAAACGAGAACGTCACCGTACTCGACGGCACAGAAGCCGACGTCGTCCATGCCGCGGCCGAGGAAATCTCGAAGGGTCGCCGTCACCGCGCTCGGATTCCTCTCGAGGAGGTAGGCGAAGAGATCGAAATAGTGAATGCCGTCGGTCTGCGTCACTCCCACGTCGTTGCGCGGCCGCTTGAAGCCCGCGAAGCGGCCGGTGCAGTAGCGAATGGCTCCCACGCTTCCGCCCTTGATGCGCTCGCGCATGAGCTGCGTCACGGGATGGAAGCGGAAGATGTGCCCGACCTGCAGCACCCGTGTGGTCGAGCGCACGACGTCCACCAGGGCGCGCCCCTCCGCAACCGTCCGCGTCAAAGGCTTCTCGACGAAGCAGTGCTTGCCCGCGCGCAAACATTCACTCGAGAGGGCCAGGTGATTGTCGGCGGGCGTGACGATGTCCACCGCCTCCACCTCGGATAGCACGGAACGAAAATCCGCCACGGCCCGCGCCTCGGCCACCCCGGCTTTGATAGCGAGCGCCCGGCGCTCCGGCGACCCGTCGGCGACCCAGAGCTCGCACCCCAGCTCGCCCAGCACACGGAGGTGCTTTTCTCCCCAGCGCCCGAGGCCGATCAGAAGCACCTTCACCCGCGGTTGCTCCCCTCGCCGCCCAGGTCTTCGGCGACTTCATAGCGGAGGAGCCGATCCTTCATCCACCGAACGGCGAGGAGATCCTTGAAGGCGCTCCACGCGCGATTGCCGATGCCGTACTTGGACTCGCCGAACCGGCGCGGGCGATGGTTGACAGGCACCTCCAGCACGCGATAGCCCCGCATCTTGAGCAGGGTCGGAACGAAGCGATGAAACCCCTTGTACAGGACGAGATCGCGGAGGCATTCGCGACGAAAGGCCCGGAAGGTACAGCCGCTGTCCTGGATCGTCTCGTCGCTCAGCCGGTTGCGGATACGATTGGCGATTCTCGACGACGCGCGCCGAACCCACGAGTCGCCGTCGCCGCGCTTCACCCGCCAGCCGGTGACGGCATCCCACTCGTCGAGATGCTTCAGCATGCCGGGGATATCGTGGGGATCGTTCTGGAGATCGGCGTCCATGACCACCACCCAGCGCCCCCGCACCGATTTGAAGCCGGCGTCGGTGGCCGCCGTCTCCCCGGCATTGGCCTTGAGCCGGACGAGCCGCGCACGGGGATCTTGCTCGTGGAACCCGCTCACGATGTCCGCGCTCCGATCGCGGCTGCCGTCGTCAACGAAGATCACTTCGTAGTTGAGGCCGGTCGGATCCAGCACTTCGCGGATCTCCGGCCAGAGCACGGGGAGATTCTCTTCCTCGTTATAGACGGGAACGACGATGGAGAGGTCGATCACGCTGAGCACGCCGGCTCCGAGGCGGCGCGTCCTTCACCCGCGCCGGGGCGGGTCAGTCCGCCGGTTGGTGCCCTGCCATTCCGCCACCAGCTCCTGAGGCAGGCCGAGCCTGTCCAGAACACGGGCCAGCGTGTGATCCACGAGGTCTTCGATCTGCTTGGGCCGATTGTAGAAGGCCGGCATGGGCGGCATGATGATCGCTCCCATCTCGGCCAGCGCGGTTAGCACACGCAGATGCCCCAGGTGAAGCGGTGTCTCGCGCACCACGAGAATGAGGGGGCGACCCTCCTTCAGGGTCACGTCGGCCGCGCGCGTCAGGAGCGTGTCGGCCAGACAGTGCGCCACCGAGGCCGCCGCCTTCACACTGCACGGCACGATGACCATGCCGTCGGTCTTGAACGATCCCGAGGCGATGGCCGCCCCGATGTCCTTGTTGTCGTAGCGGTGCGCGGCCAGCGCCTCCACGTTCTTCACCGTCCAGTCGGTCTCTTCCACGATGGTGCGCTTGGCGGGGTCGGATACGACGAGGTGGGCCTCCACGTCGGGCAGCCCGCGCAGAAGCTCGAGAAAGCGAATACCGTAGATCGCGCCCGAGGCCCCGGAGAGGCCGACCACGAGGCGCTTCACAGCCGGAGCCTTCGCTTGTACACCTCTTCGCGCGTCTTGTTGTAGAGAACTTCCCACTCCGAGCTGCCCTCGGGCGCGGGGCGCGAATAGCTGCTCAGGGTCTTCCGCACTTCCTGGTCGATGGTTTCCTCGAGGCGGCCCTCTTCCTCGAGCACGCGGAAGACCTCCGTCCTCAGCTGAGTGCGGACCTTGTCGTCGGCGATCTGCCGGATGACCACGCCCTCGGTGGTCGCGAGGTCGCTGACGATGCGCTCGGCCAGGCCGAAGAGCCGCTCGCGGCTCATGCGCATCAGAGAGTGAACCCCCGCTCGCGCGCGAGTCTGGTCTTGGCCATGGTGAAGAGGCGCTTGTAGTCGGAGGCCGAATCCTTGATGAGCTTCGCATGGTCGAGAAGGAGACTCTTGACCTCGTTGTCGATCTTCTCTTCGGCGAGGAAATTCTCGGAAAGCACGTGGCGAACCACCTCTCGGGCCCGCGTCTCGTCCTTGATCTCCGCGAGCTTTCTCGCGACCAGCCGCTTCACCACGGCCTCCGCCATCCTGCCCGCGATCTCGTTCTGCCTTGACATGAGCCCGTCCGAGGTTACACGCAGCCGTCGGAGGGTGTCAAGCGAACTGGCCGAAAAATCTGCCAAATCCTGGCTTTTCAGGCGGGCAAGAGCACTCGGAAGCGCGAGCCTTTCCCAGGCAGGCTCTCCACTTCTATGCTGCCTCCATGCGCGTGGGCAAGACCCCTGACCAGGCTCAGTCCAAGTCCTAGACCGGGCGCGGCCGCTGTCTCGGGATTGCTGATCCGCACATAGGGGTCGAAGATCCGGGGCAGCGCGTCGGCGGCAATACCGACGCCGTCGTCCTCCACAGACAGCTCGACCATCCCGGGCTTGTCGGACGGGACCGCCGTCCCCACCCTCACCCGCCCGCCCCGCGGTGAGTACTTGATAGCGTTGGACAGCAGGTTCTTGAGCATGCGATCCACCGCATCCCGATCGGCGCAGAGGGGCGGAGCGGAGCCGGTTCCGCTCCAGTCGAAGTGGTGACGCGGATGCTGGGAGGCGAAGATCTCGAGATTGGCTTCGATGATCTCGCCGAGGTCGAGGGGCACGCGTTGCAGCTCGGGGCCCCGCCCCGACTCGATTCGCGACAGGTCGAGAAGATCGCCCACGATGCGCCCGAGTCGCTTCGATTCCGTGTGGACGTGCCCGAGATATCGGCGGGCCCGCTCGGGAGGCACGTCGCGAGTGAGGAGAAGCTCGCTGAACCCCTGAAGCGCGGTCAGCGGGGTGCGCAGCTCGTGAGACGCAATGGTGAGAAATTCGTTCTTGGCCTGGTCGAGCTCGCGCAGGCGTCGCGTGGCCCCGGCCACTTTCTCCTCGAGCTCGTGCGCGAAGTGTCGCTGGCGCTCCGTGAGCCGGGCGTTCTCAATGGCGAGGGCCAGGTGCAGCGCCAGTGCGCTCGCCATGCCGCGCGTGGCCGCGGAGAGGTCTCCATCCCGCTCGGCGATGAGCGCTCCCGCCGGTCCCCGCCCCGCGTCCAGCGGCAGCACGAGGCGCCGGCACGGAGTCGGCGCGCTCGTGGGAAGGGCGGCCGCTGGGTGGAACTGCTCTGGCGCGCTGGCCGCGATGCGGTCGGCTCCGCCTGCTTCGAGAACGAGCCGCACCCGATCTACTCCGAGGGCACGGCGTGTCAGCTCGGCCACCCCGGCCAGCCGCTGCCCCAACGTTCCCTCGCCGGCAAGACTTCGCTGGATGTCCAGCAAGGCCTCGAGCTGGGCGCCGCGGCCTCGCGACTGATCCAGCAATCGTCCAACCGTCAGCCCCAGGGTGAGCGGAGTCGAGAGTGACACGATGCCGTCCACCGCCGGCCACGACGGGCCTGCCCGCTCGATCAGGGGAAAGATGCTGAGCGCCTGCACAAGGCCCGCGACGAGGCCGACCAGGCAACCGCCCGTCACCCCGCGAGCGAGAGCCGCCCAGAGCGCCGGAAGGAGATACAGATGATGAAGCGACGACACCTGATCGCCACCAGCGGCCCGGACGGCAAGGGCGATGAGCGCGACCACCCCTAGCGCGCCAAAGATCACACGAGCAGGATGCGATAGGCGGCGAAAAAGGCCACGGTGGCGAGGTAGCCGGGCCATAGGCTGCCACTCCAGGCTCGAAGCGCGCAGCAGCCGAGACCCAGGAGCAATGTGTAGAACATCGCGCCGGCCACCAGCTCGGCAGTTTGCGGCAGAGCGGGATCGAGAAGGTATCGCAGGAGCGCCAGACCGGTGGAGGCGGCAGCCGCCGGCCAGAAGCTCCAGCGCCTCCAGAGCGCCGAGAAGATCGCGCCCCGGAAGAGCCACTCGACCGTCACTGCATTGACCCCGATGTCATAGGCCACCGCGGCCAGGTAGCGACGTCCGTCGGGCACGGCCACGGGATACCCCAGCATCAGTGACGCCGCGAAGAGCAGATGAATTCCCAGGAATATTCCCGCGGCGGCGCCCACGAAGAGCGTGCGCAGGTCGCGAGGGGCGCGCCAGCCTATCCACTCGAGCCGGGCAGACCAGCCGATCGCGTCCCTCGCGATGACAAGCGGGACGAACAGATAGGCGACGGCGCCCACCGGAGAGAGCCCGGCAGCCAGTGAGGCGACGAGGAGCGCGCCGGCTCCCCGGAGGGCGGGCCCCTGCCAACCCCCTCGCCCGTGGAGCGCGAGAATCCAGCCGGCCGACAGGAAGCCCGCGTGCACCGACCCGCTGGCGAAGGCATGGCCCAGGCTACTACCCGGTCCAGCCAGGGAGTCGCCGGCCACGCCCAGGGCGCAGCCGAGCGTGGTCAATCCCGCGACCAGGCCCAGCTGCCCGGTGAGCGCGGCCAGGCTCGCCGACCGCTCAGTCTCGAGCCGATGGGCCAGAAGGCGCATCGATGATCCTGTCGAAGAAGATTGCGAGGAGCCGCCCATCGAGGGCATGGTCTGCTTCCGCGACCATCCGCTCGTGCGCCTCCCAATGATCAAGGGCGCGCCGGTATGGCCGGTCCGAGGTGAGCGCGTCGTACACGTCGGCGATGGCGACGATGCGCGCGCCCAGGGGAATGGTCTGGCCGGTGAGGCCATCAGGATAGCCGCTGCCATCATTGCGCTCGTGGTGATGGCGGACGATGAGGGCACCCTCGGCGAAGAATTCGAGGGGGGCCACGATCTGCGCACCGGTGAGTGGATGGCGCCGCATCACCTGCCATTCTTCATCCGTGAGCGGCCCCGCCTTTCTCAGGATGCGCTCGGGCACGGCGATCTTCCCCAGGTCGTGGAGCAGACCCGAGTGGGCAATGGTCACCGATTCGCGTGCACCCAGGCCCGCGGCCAGGGCCAATCGCCTCGCGAGTGTCGCCACACGCTCGGAATGTCCGCGCGTGTACTCGTCCTTCGCCTCCAGCGCATTGGCCAATCCGAGCAGGCTTTGGAGAATGGAGCTCTGGAGTTTTCGATGCGTTTTCTTCAGGTCAACGGCGTAGGTCAGCGACTGCTGGTAAGCGGCGCGCAGCTTGTCGCGCGCCCGCTCCACTTCCTGCTCGCGCGCCCGCGTCACCTCGTAGAGGTTGCGGAGGTCGCGCGCATAGGCGAGGGCCTGAGACAGCGCTACATCGGCCGCCATGACCGTGTCTCCGGCACCAGCGCCTCGACGAGGGCGAGGAGCGCGAGCGGCGAAAAGGGCTTGGTCAGATATTCGTCGGCTCCGGCCTCTCGACCGCGGGCACGGTCCGCCTCCTGGCCTGCCGCGGTGAGCATGACGATGGGCGTCCGGGCCAGAGCCGGATCGCGCCTGATCTGCCGGCACGCCTCGAGACCATCGAGTCTCGGCATATGGACGTCGAGAAGAATCAGGTCGGGCCTCACCCGGCGCGCGAGAGCGAGGGCCTCCACGCCGTCCGAGGCCTCGACGACGCGCACCTCGGCGTCTTCGAGGGTGAAGCGCACCAGATCCAGGATGGCGGGCTCATCGTCGACTATCAGGATTGTCGTCATGCCCGGACTGAATTGCGAAGCACATGCCAGGCAGGAAATCCTTACGCCGCGCCGAGTTGGAAATCGGCGGGTTGCTACGGTGCCTTGACTGCGGGGCGATCAGGCGGCTGGTCTGCCCTGCCCGCGGTGCAGGCCGCGACGGCTATCCGGCGTGGGACAGGACGAGGAGCCGGGTCAGGGCGCGGGCCAGAGCTTCCAGGGCGCGGGCGAAGTCGATCTCTTCAACCAGGCCATCGGGGCTCTTACCCTGCAGGCGCATCTCCGCGCGCTGGCGGGCACGCTCCGCGCGGGCGCGATCGATTTCCTCCGGCCGCTCGGCGTTCTCGGCCAGGATGACGACGCGCTCCGCGCGCACCTCGGCGAACCCTCCCAGCACCGCGAGATGGTGCTCGCTGTGCCCGCTGCGGTAGGTCACTTCTCCGGGCTTGAGGGTGGTCAGGAAGGCGGCGTGACCGGGCAGGACGCCGAAGTACCCTTCCGAGCCCGGCGCCACGACCTCATCGGCCTCGACGCTCACGAGCATCCGCGTCGGGGTGGCCAGCTCGAAGAGCACTACCTCGTCTCGCCCATCTTGCGGGCCTTCTCGCGCGCCTCCTCCAGGGTGCCGACCATGTAGAAGGCCTGCTCGGGCAGGTCGTCGCAGAGACCCTCAACAATCTCCTTGAAGCCCTGGATCGTGTCGGCGAGCTTCACATAGCGGCCGGGCTGGCCGGTGAAGCCCTCGGCCACGTGGAAGGGCTGAGAGAGGAAGCGCTGGAGCTTCCGCGCCCTCGCCACCGTCAACTTGTCCTCGTCGGACAGCTCTTCCATGCCGAGAATGGCGATGATGTCCTGCAGGTCCTTGTAGCGCTGAAGAATGGACTGCACCGCGCGGGCCGTCGCGTAGTGCTCCTGGCCCAGGATCAGCGGGTCGAGGATTCGCGACGTGGAGGCGAGCGGATCGACAGCCGGATAGATGCCGAGCTCGGTGAGCGCCCGCGAGAGCACGGTGGTCGCATCGAGGTGGGCGAAGGCAGTGGCGGGCGCGGGGTCCGTGATGTCGTCGGCGGGCACGTAGATCGCCTGCACCGAGGTGATGGAGCCTTTCTTGGTGGAGGTGATGCGTTCCTGAAGCGCGCCCATCTCGGTGCCGAGGGTCGGTTGATAGCCCACGGCCGACGGCATGCGCCCGAGAAGGGCCGAGACTTCGGATCCCGCCTGGGTGAACCGGAAGATGTTGTCGATGAAGAGGAGCACGTCCTGCCCTTCTACGTCACGGAAGTACTCGGCCGAGGTCACGCCGGTGAGGGCCACGCGCAAGCGGGAGCCCGGGGGCTCCGTCATCTGGCCGAAGATGAGCGCTGTCTTGTCGATGACGCCCGATTCCTTCATCTCGTGATAGAGGTCGTTGCCCTCGCGAGTGCGCTCCCCTACCCCGGCGAAGACCGAGATGCCTCCGTGCTGCTTGGCGATATTGTTGATGAGCTCCTGGATGAGCACGGTTTTGCCCACGCCGGCGCCGCCGAAGAGGCCGGTCTTGCCGCCCTTCGTGTACGGCTCGAGCAGATCCACCACCTTGATGCCCGTCTCGAACATCTCGACCTTGGTCGATTGCTCTTCGAAGGCGGGCGCCGGCCGGTGGATCGGCATGGTCTTGGTCACCTTGAGCGGTCCCGCCTTGTCCACGGCTTCGCCCGTGATGTTGATGATGCGGCCGAGCGTCTCCTTGCCCACGGGAATGGAGATGGGCTGGCCCGTGTCGTTGACGGGCATGCCGCGCGTGAGGCCGTCGGTGGCCGCCATGGCCACCGCGCGCACCCGGCTCTCCCCCAGGTGCTGGGCCACCTCGAGGACGAGCTTGGCCGAGTAGGCGAAGACGTCGGTGCTCCCCGCCCCCGGGACCTCGAGGGCGTTATAGATGGAGGGCAGCTTCCCCGGCTCGAACTCGACGTCGACGACCGGGCCGATGACCTGGACGATCTTGCCTTGGCTCATGACGAGTCCTTTCTCTGCTGCGCGCTACGCTTCGGCGGACTGGTGAAGGGCTTCCGCGCCGCCCACGATATCCAGGAGCTCCTTGGTGATCCGCTCCTGGCGGGCCTTGTTGTACTGGATGGTCAGGACGTTGATCATCTCGCGGGCGTTCTTGGAGGCGGACTCCATGGCCGTCATGCGGGCGCCGTACTCACCTGCCGCCGATTCCATGAGAGCGCGGTAGACCTGGGTCGTCACGTGCCGCGGGAGGAGCGAGGCGAGAATGGCCTGGGGCGCGGGCTCGTAGAGGTATTCCTCCTGGGGGCCCGCGCCCTCCTTGTCGTCGCTCTCCGCGTCAGCCTGGATGGGAAGGAGCTGCTGGCGGACGGGACGCTGCACGGCCACGGAGCGGAACTCGTTGTACATGAGGTAGACCTCGTCCAGCTCCTCCGCCAGATAGTCGTGCATGAGCCCGTTGGCGATCTCCTGGGCATGGGAATAGGCCAGCCGGTCGAAGACGCCCAGCATCTCGGACTTGACCGTGAAATGCCGGCGCCGGTAGAAGTCACGGGCCTTCCTTCCCACCACGACCAGGGTGACGGACGTCTCTCCCGTCCCCTGGAGAAAGCGCAGCGACTCCCGCAGCACATTCGAGTTGAAGGCGCCGCACAGCCCCTTGTCTGCCGTGATGATGACGAGGCGTTTGCGCCCAGTGTCGCGCCGCGCGAGGAGCGCATGCGCCTCGTCGCCCGTCCGTTCCACGAGACCACTCATGAGCTCGTTCATCTTCTTTGCGTACGGACGCGCCCCGAGGATGCGCTCCTGGGCGCGCCGGAACTTCGACGCGGCCACCAGCTTCATGGCCTTGGTGATCTTCTGCGTGGACTGGACGGATCGGATCCGCCGCTGGATATCCCGGAGGGTAGCCATGGCTGAGCGCTCTACGTCGCCTTGATGCCCCGGGCGGCGATGAACTCGGCCTTGGCCGCAGTGAGCGCCTTGGTCAGACCCTCGCGGAGCTCATCCGCCAGCTCCTTCTTGTTCGCGATCTCGGGCAGGAGCTGCGCGTGCTTGCGCTCGAGGAACGGGTAGAGGAATTCCTCGAAGGGCCGCACCTGATCGACGGGCAGGTCATCGAGGAGGCCCTGGCTGCCCGCGAAGATGATGGCGACCTGCTTCTCGACGGTGAGCGGCGCGTACTGCCCCTGCTTCAGGAGCTCCACCATGCGCTGGCCGCGGGCGAGCTGCTGGAGCGTCGCCTTGTCGAGGTCGGAACCGAACTGGGCGAAGGCCGCCAGCTCGCGGTACTGGGCGAGGTCGAGGCGGAGCTTGCCCGCGACCTGGCGTATGGCCTTGATCTGGGCGGAGCCGCCCACGCGCGACACGGACAGGCCCACGTTCACGGCGGGCCGGATGCCGGAATAAAAGAGATCGGACTCGAGATAGATCTGGCCGTCGGTGATGGAGATGACGTTGGTCGGGATGTACGCGGCCACGTCGCCGAGCTGCGTCTCGATGATGGGGAGCGCGGTGAGGGAGCCGCCGCCCAGCTGTTCGTTGAGCTTGGCCGCGCGCTCGAGCAGGCGCGAGTGGAGATAGAACACGTCGCCCGGGTACGCTTCGCGTCCAGGCGGCCGCCGCAGGAGCAGGGACATCTGCCGGTAGGCGGTGGCGTGCTTGGACAGATCGTCATAGATGCAGAGCGAATGGCGGCCGGAGTCGCGGAAGAACTCCGCCATGGCGCAGCCCGTGTAGGGCGCCAGGTACTGTAGAGCGGCCGATTCCGAGGCGGACGCCACCACCACGGTGGTGTAAGCGAGGGCGCCCGTGTCCTCGAGGATCTTGACGACCTGCGCGACGGTGGACTGCTTCTGGCCGATGGCCACGTAGAAGCAGAACATGTCCTGGCCCTTCTGATTGATGATCGTGTCCACGCCGATGGCCGTCTTGCCCGTGCCCCGGTCGCCGATGATGAGCTCGCGCTGGCCACGCCCGATCGGAATCATGGCGTCGATGGCCTTGAGACCGGTCTGGAGCGGCTCCTTGACCGAGCGCCGGTCGACCACGCCTGGCGCATAGCGCTCGAGCGGCCGGAATTCCTTGGAAGCTATGGGGCCCTTGCCGTCGATGGGCTGGCCGAGGGCATCGACGACGCGGCCGGTGAGCGCTTCCCCTACGGGCACCTGGGAAATGCGCTTGGTGCGCAGGACGGTATCCCCTTCCTTGATGAGGATGTCCGAGCCGAGGAGCACGGCGCCGACATTGTCCTCTTCGAGGTTGAGCACGAGCCCAAAGACGTCGCCGGGGAACTGCAGGAGCTC
>DASYQB010000186.1:0-2114 GCA_036005985.1 Candidatus Methylomirabilota bacterium
CCGCATACGTCAGGAGCTCGACCGCCTCGAGGGCGTAGATCGCCCCGAGAGTCCGGTCCACGACCCAGGCGCTCTCGTACCCGAGGGTCTCGGCGCGCGCGAGGAAGTCGCGGATGTCGGTGATCGAGAGCGGACCGTGGAGTGAGGTCTGGGGGATGGCAATGGCGGCTGTGATGTGCGCGTTCATGGGCATCTCCGTGTGGGACAAGTGCATCATGACGCCGTCCGGTCGGCGGCGGCGTGCAGCCGGGCCGGGTTGGTGAACACGAGCTTCCGCAGCTCGTCCTCGTCGAGGACCCGAGCATAGCAAAGAGGCAGGCCCGTTGGCGGGTCGAAGCCACTATCCCAACGGGCACGCCAAGGGGGACCGAGGTACAGTGTGGGTATGGCAACAGCCGCTCGCGCCAGCGCAGACGTCGGACTGATCGGGCTCGCCGTGATGGGCCAGAATCTCGCGCTCAACATGGCCGATCACGGATACCGCGTCGCCGTTTACAACCGGACGACCGCCGTCATGGAGAAGTTCGTGGCCGGGCACGGGGATACGCCGGGCGGACTGGCGGGGGCCGCCGCGCTGCCCGACTTCGTCGCCGCGCTCAAGACGCCGCGCAAGATCCTCCTCCTCGTCAAGGCGGGGGCGCCGGTGGACGCCATCGTCGAGCAGCTCCTCGGCGCGGGCGTCGAGCCCGACGACATCGTGGTGGACTGCGGCAACAGTCTCTGGACCGACACCATCCGTCGCGAAAAGCAGTATGCCGACCGCTGCCGCTTCTTCGGCTCGGGCGTGAGCGGCGGCGAAGTGGGCGCGCGCTTCGGGCCCTCGCTCATGCCGGGCGGGCATCCGGCCTCGTGGGAGCACCTGCGCCCGATCTGGGAGGCCATCGCCGCCAAGGTAGATCCCAAGACGGGCAAGCCGCTGGAAGACTGGGCGCCGGGCAGACCCGTCACCGGCGGTGAGCCCTGCACCGCGTACATAGGCCCCGACGGTGCGGGTCATTACGTGAAGATGGTCCACAACGGGATCGAGTACGTCGACATGCAGCTCATCGCTGAGGCCTATCACCTCCTCACGGCGCTCGGCGGCCTGGCGCCCGACCGGCTCTCCGAGATCTTTGCCGAGTGGAACCGAAACGAGCTGGGCTCGTACCTGATCGAGATCACCGCCGACATCCTCCAACAGCGCGACCCCGCCAGCCCGACGCGCTTCTTCGTGGACTTGGTGCTCGACACCGCAGCCCAGAAGGGGACGGGCAGGTGGACGAGTGTGAATGCGCTCGAGATGGGTATCCCGGCCAACGCCATCGCCGAGGCGGTGTTCGCGCGCTGTCTCTCCGCGTTGAAGGACGAGCGCGTCGCCGCCGCCAAGGTGCTCAAGGGGCCGCCGCCACGGTACCGTGGCTCCAAGCCCAAGCTGGTCGAAGCGATACGACGCGCGCTCTATTCCTCGAAGATCTGCGCGTATGCTCAGGGCTTCCAGCTCATGGCCGAGGGGCAGAAGGAATACAAGTGGACGCTCGACTTCGGCACCATCGCCGCGATCTGGCGTGGCGGCTGCATCATCCGCGCGCGCTTCCTCCAGAAGATCACCGAGGCCTACCGCAAGAACCCCGGCCTCGTGAACCTCATGCTCGACCCCTATTTCAAGAGGGCCCTCGCCGTCCGCCAGGAATCCTGGCGCGAGGTCGTGGCGCTCGCGGTGCGACACGGCATTCCCGTGCCCGCATTCGGGAGCGCGCTGTCCTACTTCGACGGCTACCGGTCGGCGCGGCTCCCTGCCAATCTCCTCCAGGCCCAGCGCGATTACTTCGGCGCGCACACCTACGAGCGGGTGGACGCGCCGCGCGGGAAGTTCTTCCACCTGGATTGGCCAGATCCGAAGCGCCCGCAGCAGCCCGTCTGACAGGGAGCAGGAGTCTTCCCAAGGGAGGTATGCGATGATCGCCACGCAGCTCGAGTCCACTGCCCGCGCGCTGGTGTCATCCGGCAGGGGCATCCTCGCCGCCGATGAGAGCCATCCCACCCTCGGGAAGCGCTTCTCCGCGCTCGGCATCGAGAACACGGAAGAAAGCCGCCGCGTCTACCGGCAGATGATGTTCACCACGCCGGGGGTGGCC
>DASYQB010000187.1:0-2937 GCA_036005985.1 Candidatus Methylomirabilota bacterium
GACGACGTCACGGTGAACGTCACCCTCCTCGGCGGGGGGTTCGGCCGCAAGTCCAAGCCCGATTTCGCGGTGGAGGCGGCCCTTCTCTCCAAGGCCATGGACGGCAAGCCGGTCAAGGTCACGTGGACGCGCGAGGACGACCTGCAGCACACGTACTTCCACACCGTCTCGGTGGAGCATCTCGAGGCGGGCGTCGACGCCCAGGGCAAGCCGGTGGCGTGGCTGCACCGGACCGTGGCCCCCACCATCTTCTCGACCTTCATGCCGGACCCGAAGCAGGAGCACGCCCTCGAGCTCGGCATGGGCGTCATCAACGTGCCCTTCGCCATTCCCAATGTCCTCATTGAGAATCCGGAGGCCGAGGCGCACACGCGCATCGGATGGTTCCGCTCCGTCTCGAACATTCCTCACGCCTTCGCCGTGCAGTCCTTCGTGGCCGAGCTGGCGGCGGCGGCCGGGCGTGACCAGAAAGACTTCCTCCTCGAGGTGATCGGCCCCGCGCGCGTGGTCAGTCCGGAAGCGCTGAAGGACAGTTGGAATCACGGGGAGTCGCCCGAGCGATACCCGGTGGACACGGGGCGCCTGCGCCGCGTGATCGAGGTGGCGGCGAAGGAGGCCGGCTGGGGCCGCAAGCTGCCCAAAGGACACGGGCTGGGCATCGCCGCCCACTACAGCTTCGTGAGCTACGTCGCCTCCGTGGTGGAGGTGGTTGTCAACAAGGAGGGCGTGGTCACCATACCGCGCGTCGACATCGCGGTGGACTGCGGCGCCACCGTCAACCCCGACCGAGTGCGGGCCCAGATGGAGGGCGCCTGCGTCATGGGCGTATCCGTGGCCACGCTGGGCGAGATGAGCTTCAAGGCCGGCCGCGCCCAGCAGGACAATTTCAACACCTACGAGATCACGCGCATGGGGGCGGCGCCCCGGGACATCCGGGTGTACGTGATCCCCGGCGACTACAGCAGGCCCATGGGCGGGGTGGGCGAGCCCGGGGTGCCCCCGGTACCGCCCGCTCTGTGCAATGCGATCTTTGCCGCCACGGGCAAGCGCATTCGCAATCTGCCCATTCGCGATCAGCTGAAAGTCTGAGGCACCGCGGTGGGGGACGGCGTGGGCCCGCGCTCACGCCGTCCCCTCAGACGGACACGCGGATTCCCTTCCGGTAGAGTCCCCCCATCACGGCGAGCCACAGGAGCACGTTCGCGATCGCCCACCCGAGCGAGGCCGTGGCCGGCCGGACCCACGGCGCGAAGTAGCGCTCGTACAGTACGGCCTGGAGTACGCGCGTGTGGCCCGCGCCGTCGCCCACGTGGACGCGGGTGAGGAGGATGGCGACGAGGGTGGAGAGGAAGAAGACGGCGAGGGCGTTGACGCCGAACACCACGAAGGGCCCCGTCCACCACGTCCAGCCCTTGACCTCGATCATCCAGAAGCAGGCGGCGAGCACGAGCAACCCCGCCCCCGCCGTGAAGACCGCGTAGGAGCTGGTCCACAGCGCCTTGTTGATGGGGAAGACCTGGGCCCACGCGAGCCCGATCACGATGCCCACGGCTCCACTCCCTGCGAGCCCCTTCACGACCGCCCGCGTCGAGGGCGCCGCCTTCACGAAGTGACCGGTGAGAACCCCGAAGAGAGTGGTGGCGATGGCGGGCAGCGTGCTCAGGATGCCCTCGGGATCGTAGACGCGGCCGGGACGCCAGATGTGAGGGCCGAGCACCGTCCGATCGAGCCACGCCGCGAGATTGCCTTCCTTGCCCAGATCGCCCGCACCGAAGCCGGGCACAGGGACGAGAGTAAGCAGCGCCCAGTAGCCGAGGAGCGCGGCCCCGGCCACCGCGGCCTGCGTGCGCCACCCCGTGAACACGAAGAGGAGGGCGGCCACGAGGTAGCACACGGCGATGCGCTGGAGCACGCCGGGGAGGCGAATGGTGGCCGCGTCGAAGTTCGACACGGCGTGGAGAACCAGCCCGAGAGCGAAGATGATGACGGCGCGGCGCAGGATGCGCGGGACGATGGGCCCTCCTCCCCGATCCTCGCGCAGGCGCCGTCCGAGGGCGAGCGGTATGGCCACCCCCACGATGAAGAGGAAGAAGGGGAAGATCAGATCGGTGGGCGTCCAGCCATGCCAGTCCGCGTGTCGGAGCGGCGCGTACACCGCGCCCCACGAGCCGGGATTGTTGACGAGCACCATGCCGGCCACGGTGAGTCCACGGAACACGTCGATGGAAAGGATCCGCCGCTCCGGCACGCCTCCAGTGTATCGCCGCCCGTCTCCCGCGCGGCCTTTTGACCGCTCCCCCTCCCTGTGGCAGGATCGCCCAGGAGGAAACACCATGCCGAGAAAGGAAGTCATCCGCGTCGAGAAGATGGCGGCATCGAATCCCAACCTGTCCCTGGCCACGCGCTTCGGCCAGCTCGTCTTCGTGGCCGGCCAGACCGGGCGGCATCCCGTGACGGGCGAGCTCGGCAAGGACATCCGGGAGCAGACGCGCAACACCCTCGAGCGGATCAAGGTGATTCTCGCCGCGGCGGGCACCTCGCTCGACAACGTGCTCACCGCGACCACCCACCTGACCAAGCGCGAGGACCTCGCCGCCTACAACGAGGAGTACGGGCGCTACTTTCCCGACAACAAGCCGGCCCGCACCACGGTGGAGGTGATGCTGAACTCGCCGGACCTCCTCGTGGAGATCACCGTCACCGCCTGCATTCCCGACTGAGCAAACCCGCTAGGCGGAGACGACTTCGCGGCGGCGGGGGCCGCGGCGGGCCAAGGGCAGGGCCACGGGGGCGATGGTCAGGAAGGCGAGCAGGCTATTGAGGGCGATGGCCGGGGCGACCCCGATCCCCGTGGCAAGAAAGCCGACCCACAGCGTGCCGAGGGGCTGCGTCCCGATGCACGCGGAGAGAATGCCCATGGCGCCCCCGCGCCGCTCC
>DASYQB010000188.1:0-10593 GCA_036005985.1 Candidatus Methylomirabilota bacterium
TTCCGCGTGCTCCAGGGAGCGGCCGGGGGCCTGCTCTACGGCGCCTCGCCCGCGCTCGTGACGCTGTCGCTGCCCCCCTCGCGCCACGGCTGGGGCCTTGGCTGGGCGAGCACCGGGCTCGGTATCGGGCTCAGCGTGAGCCCGCTCCTCGGGGGCGCCCTCGTGGGCGCCTTCGGGTGGAAGAGCGTCTTCCTGTTCCGCGTGCCGATCGTCGCTCTCCTCGTGGTGCTGGCGGCGTGGACGGTCACGCCGCGCGCGGGCGGCCACGGCGCGCGGATGGTCGCTCCCACCGATATCCTCCGCTGGCCCGTGCTCCATGCCGGGCTGCTCGCCTTCCTCGCCAACTTCGCCCAGTTCGCGGTGTGGCTCCTCGCTCCGTACTACCTGGTGACCGAGCGCGGCTTGACCGCCACCGCGGGCGGGCTCCTCTTCATACTCACGCCCATCGCCACCGCGGTGGCCGCGCCCATCGCGGGCCGCGTCACCGACCGGTGGGGACCGCGCGGTCCCATGGTCGCCGGACTCGTGGCCGAAACGTTGGGCCTGCTTCTCGTGGGCCGCTGCGGCGCCTCGACCCCGCTGGCTCTCGTGGGGGCCGCCCTCGCCCTCGTGGGATTCGGCCTCGGCATGTTCCAGGTGCCCAATCTCGCCCAGATCATGGCAGCATTCCCGGCTCGGCAGCAGGGGGCGGCGGGCGGCTTCGCGTTTCTCTCGCGCACCATCGGCATCGTGGTGGGCGTCCAGTGCGCGGCGTGGCTTTTCGGTGCACGCGCGCAGGTCCTCGGATTCCTTCCCGCCTTTCGCTTCACCTTCGACGCGGCGGCCATCGTGTGCGGAGCCGCCGCGCTCCTCTCGCTCCTGCCTGGACGCCGTTCCGGTGCGCGGGCGATAAACCCCGAGGCACCGCGGATCTGATCGGCACGGCCTCGGGAGTGGTGAACACGTTCTGCTTCGTAGGAAGCTTGCTCATTCCCGTGCTCGTGGGCAAGATACTCGACGTGAGCGGCAGCTTTCCGGTGGCCTTCATCGCGTGCGCGGCCTGCGAGGCCCTGGCTCTGGCGAGTGGCGCCTTTACCCGAGAGACGGGTCTGCGTCGGCGGCCCGTCATGGTGACCTGACATGCACATCGTCGATCCCGCAAGCTCGAGCGCCGCCGCGGCGAGGACCCTCGCCCCCCGGCCGGCCTCTCTGCAGGGGGTGACCATCGCCCTCCTCGACAATTCCAAGCCGAATGCGAGCGTGCTCCTCGAGCGCGTCGGCGAGCTCCTCGCCGCGCGCGGTGGCGCCCTCGCGGTGCGCGCCTGGGGCAAGCCCGGCTCGTCGATCGGCGCCTCGGTGACTGTCCTCGAGGAGATCGCCGCCGCGGCGCGGGTCGCTCTCACCGCCTCGGCCGACTGAGGCTCGTGCACGTCGTGGAGTGTCCACGACGCCGCGGAGCTGGAGGCGAGGGGAGTGGCCTGTGTGGTGCTGGGGACGGATGAGTTCATTCCGCTCGCCAGGGCCCAGGTCAGCGCCAAGGGCCTGCCGGGACTGCCCGTGGTGACGGTGCCTCATCCCATCGGTGGCATACCGCCGGCGGCGGTGACGGCCAAGGCCGAGGCCATCGTCGACAGAGTGCTGCGCGCCCTCACCGAGAGTCCGGGGGCGAGCGGGGCGGCCGGCGGCGGCGCCGGGCCCTCGATGGAGGCGCCCGGCGATATCGAGGAGTTCCAGACGTGGCTCATGGAGCAGGGATGGGGCGATGGGCTTCCCGCCATTCCCCCCACGCGCGAGCGTGTCGCGCGCATGCTCTCCGGCACCGGGCGCCGGCCCGACGACATCGCGGCCATCCTCGTGCCGCGCCTCGGCCGGGCGAGCGTGGAGGCCATCGCCGCCAACGCGGTACTGGCGGGGGCGCTGCCCGAGCATCTCCCGGTGATTGTCGCCGCGGTCGAAGCAGCGGCCGATCCGGCGTTCAATCTGCAGGCGATCCAGACCACGACCCATCCCTGCTCGCCCCTCGTCATCATCAATGGGCCCATCGCCCAGCGTCTGGGCATCCATGCCGGAGGTAATGTGCTGGGCCAGGGCGCGCGTGCCAATGCCGTGATCGGCCGCGCCCTCAGGCTGATCCTGCAGAACGTGGGGGGCGCGCGCCCGGGGAAGGAAGATCGGGCTACCCACGGGCATCCGGGGAAGTACTCGTACTGCATGGCGGAGAACGAGGCGGCGTCTCCGTGGGAGCCCTTGTCGGTCGAGCGAGGCTTCACGGCCGGAGAAAGCACGGTCACCGTGTGCGGGTCGGAAGCCCCGCACAACATCAACGATCATGCCTCGACCACGCCGGCCAACATCGTCACCACCGTGGCGAGCGTGATGGCCACCGTCGGGTCGAACAACATCTATCTCGGCGGCGAGCCGCTGGTCGTCCTCGGGCCGGAGCACGCGGCGACCGCCGCCTCCTCTGGGTGGTCCAAGGACGACTTCCGCCGTCAGGTCTGGGAGCGATCGGCGGTTCCCCTCGCCAGCTTCGCCCAGGAGAACATCGGGCGGTTCGCCACGATATTTCCCGAGGGCTTCAAGGACCGTCCGGCGGGAGCGGTGGCGCGGGCGGCCCGCGACTGGCGGGACATCATGGTCGTCGTGGCGGGAGGAGCGGGGAAGCACTCGGCCCTCATCCCGACCTTCGGCGCCACGCGATCCGTCACCCGGCGAATCACCGACTAGAAAAGGAGAGTGCGCCATGAAGAGATTCGCGATGATCTTGAGCCTGTCGCTGGGTGTTGTCGGGGGGGCGGGGGCGGCTCAGGCGGAAAGCAGCCGCGAGGCGCCCCGGGCTCTGCCGAGCGCCGCGCCCGCGGCCGATCAGGAATACAGTCGGGGCATGGCCGCCAAGAACGCGAAGAACTGGCCGGCGGCCGTGGGATCGTTCCAGAAGGCGGTGAGCCTCCGGCCCGCGTTTCCCGAAGCGTGGAATGAGCTCGGATTCGCCCTGCGCAGCCAGGGGAACTATCCCGAATCGCTCAAGGCCTACGACGAGGCGCTACGGCTCCGGCCGAACTTTCCCGAAGCCCTCGAGTATCTCGGCGAGGCTTACGTGAAGCTCGGCCGCGTGGCCGACGCTCACAAGATCCTCGAGCGGCTCAAGCCGCTGGACGCCGCCCGGGCCGCCGAGCTTTCCGAGGCCATCGCCAAGGGTAACTAGTCGCGCCCGCGATGCCTAGCGCGGCCGAGCCGACTCGAGCAGCTTGACCTCGTGGGCGGCGGCGGGGATGCCAATGCCGCGGGCGCGGAAGGCCTCCACGAAGGCCTGGTAGAGCTCGGGCTCGGCGGGAACCACGTCGACCACGCGGACCCACGCCCACACCGCGATCTTGATCCCGTTGTCGTCGACGGCGGCGATGCCCGCGCTCGGCGCGGGATCCTTCAGCACGCGTGCGCTCTGTAGCGCCACCTGGTGGGCAGCCTGCAGCGCCACGTTCAGGTCCGTGGCATGCGGCACCCGAATGGTGAGGGTGAGCTGGCGCATGGTGCCGAAGTTGTGCAGGATCTCCCCCACGATCTTCCGGTTGGGCACGATGACCCGCGAGAGGTCGGCCTGGATCAGGGTGGTGGTGGAGAGCTCGATCATCGAGACGTCGCCGCGGACGTTGTTGATCTCGATGTACTCGCCCACCCGGAACGGCTTGGTGAAGATGATGGTGAGGCCGGCCACCAGGTTGCTGAACACGCCCTGGAGAGCGAGTCCCGCCCCGAGGCCGGCCACCCCGATGCCCGCCACGAGGGGGGCGACGGAGAATCCGAACTTGTCGAGGGCGACGAGGATGGCCATGACGAGGACGATCACCTTGATCACGCGCACGAGAAGGATCCGCATGGGCGGCTCCATCTGGGTTTTCTGGAAGCGCCGGTCCGCCACCGTGCCGAGCCACCGCGCCACGAGCAGACCAACGACGAGAATGGCGACGGCGCCCAGCACCTGGAAGCCGTAGCGCGTGAGGATCTCCAGAGTCATCTCTTGCATGTTCGCGCTCATGTGCATGACCGTCTCCTTGTCGGGTGTCGCCGCGGCAGGCTACGGGGCGGCGGAGTAGAGGCGAGCAAAATATTCGGTCACCATGCGGTCCGAGGAGAAGCGCTCCACGCCCATCCGGATGGAGGCGCGCATCATGCGGGCCCAGCGTGCGGGGTCGACCCACGCGGGCACCACATCCTGCTCCAGGGTGGCGTACAGGGCCTTGAGGTCACGGGCATCCTGCACTGAATCCGGCCCTACCGTGTCGTCTCCGATGGCCCAGCCGGTGACACCGTGCTCACACCCTTCCGGCCACCAGCCGTCGAGTATGGAGAGGTTCAGGGTGCCGTTCATGGCCGCCTTCATGCCTGACGTACCGCTCGCCTCCATGGGCCGGCGCGGGGTATTGAGCCAGACATCGCAGCCGCGAGTGAGCAGCCTGCCCAGGGCCATGTCGTAGTTCTCGAGGAAGACGATGGACTCCGGCCACTGCCGGATCGTCTCGATGAGGAGGGCGACCACCGCCTTGCCCGCCTGATCCGCCGGATGTGCCTTCCCGGAGAAGATGAGCTGTACGCGGCCGTCCCTCAGGAGGGGGGCGAGGCGGTCCGGATCGCGGAGCAGGAGATCGGGACGCTTGTACGTGGCCGCGCGCCGGGCGAAGCCGATGGTGAGAGCCTCCCGGCTCAGCTTGACTCCCGTTCTCGACGCGACCTCGGCGAGGAGCTCGTCCTTCATCTCGCGTCGCGCGAAGCGGAGAGCGCTGTCGTCGCCACCGACGGCGAAGGCGATGCGCGGGTCCTGCCAGGTCCCGCGATGGACGCCGTTGGTGATGGCGATGATGGGGGCAGCGTTGTCGACACTCGCCCACATCGAGCGCGCCGTCTCCCCGTGGAGCTGGGCCACCGCATTGGCGCGCCGGGCGAGGCGCAGCCCTGCCACCGTCATGTTGAAGGGGTCGCCGCCGATCTCCCGCAGCTCCGCCTTGACGAGCTCGCAGCCCGCCCCGAGACGGTGCAGATCCCCGATGGCATGGATCTCGTTGCCCGCGGGCACCGGCGTATGGGTGGTGAAGACGATCTTCTCGCGCACCTCCTGCCACGCCGCGTGAAAGTCGGCGCCCGCCTCGATGCGATCGGCTATGAGCTCGATGCCCGCGAACACCGCATGCCCCTCGTTGAAGTGATAGAGATCGACGGGAAGGTGGAGGGCGCGGAGGGCCCGGATCCCCCCGATGCCCAGGAGCATCTCCTGGGCGATGCGGCAGTCGGGGGCGGGGTCGTAGAGGCGGCGGGTAATCCAGCGGTCCCGCTCGTCCACCGGCTCCATCAGGTAGAGGGGAGCGATGGCGTAGCGCTCGACCTGCCACACGAAGCACTCGACCTCGCGCGCGCCCACCCGGACGCGCACGCGAAGGCCCGTGTCGCGCAGGGGGCCCGGAGGAAAGTCGCGCCACGTGTCGTAGGGATAGCCGTCGGAGCCGATGCGCTGGACGGTATAGCCCTGCGCCCAGCGCAGGCCGATGCCCACCACGGAGAGGCCGAGATCCCCCGCGGACTTCATGAAGTCGCCGGCGAGGACGCCGAGTCCGCCCGAATAGGAGTGGAACTCCTCGTGGAGCCCGTACTCCATCGAGAAGTAGGCGACGAGAGGCGGCACGCGGAGAGAATACGTTAAAGGCGGCTTTCGCGCGAGCCTTCGGGGCCGCGAGCACGCCTGCTCCCCTCCGGGCGCTGGAGTATAATCCCGCCCATGACGCTACGGCTCACTTCCAAGCGGCACGTCGTCGAAGATCCGACCCACGCTATCGAGTTCTGCTTCCAGCAGGGATGGACGGACGGGCTGCCCGTGGTGCCGCCCACCGAGCCCGCGGTGCGCGCCATGCTGGAGGCGGCCGGCCTCGAGCCGGACAAGGAAGTCTGCTTCATCACGAATCGGCAGGCCACGGTGAGCGCGGAGAAGGTCGCCATCAATGCCGTCATGGCGGGCTGCCGGCCCGAGCACATGCCCGTGGTAGTGGCGGCCATCGAAGCCATCGCCGATCCCAAGTGGGGCTACCATGGCCCCGCCGCGTCCACGGGAGGCGCCGCCCCCCTCATGATCGTCAACGGCCCCATCGCGACACGGCTCGGCTTCAACTCGGGGGACAACCTCTTCGGGCCCGGCTGGCGCAGCAATGCCACCACCGGGCGTGCGGTGCGCCTGATCATGCGCAATGTGATCGGCACGCTGCCCGGAGCCCTCGACCGCGGCACGGTGGCCCACCCGGGGAAGTACAGTTACGTGATCGCCGAGAACGAGGCGGAGAGCCCGTGGACGCCCCTCCACGTCCAGCGCGGATTCACCGCGGAGCAGAGCACGGTTACCGTGCTCGCCGCGGAGGGGCCGCGCCAGTTCTACAATCAGCTCTCCAGCACCGCCAAGGGAGTCCTCACCTCGCTGTGCGACGACATGAAGCATCACGGTGCCACCAACAGCCAGCCCCAGTACGTGGTGGTGCTGGCGGGCGAGCACATGCGCACCATCGCCAACGACGGCTGGTCCAAGGCGGACATCCAGAAGTTCGTCTACGAGAACACGCAGAACCCGGTCGCCCACATCAAGCGGGTCGAGCGCCTGGCCGGAGCGGTCATGCCCCAGGACGAGACGGCCCTGCGACCGCTCGTGGCCAGCCCCGACGACGTGCTGGTGGTGGCGGCGGGCGGCCGGGCCGGCGCGTTTTCCTGCTACATCCCGGCGTGGGCGGGCGGCAAGAAGTCGAGCCAGAGCGTGACGAAGCTCATCCAAGACAGGAGGCCATGATGGCAGGCTTTGAAATCCTCGATCCCACCGTCGAGCCGCGCAAGCAGCCGCTGACCTATGTGCCGAGACCGGACTCCCTCAAGGGCAAGCGGATCGGTCTCATCGAGAACACCAAGTTCAACTCGGACAATCTCCTCGTGAGGATCGGCGAGATCCTCAAGAACGAGTACGGCGTCGCCGAGTGCAAGATGTGGCGGAAGCACAACTCGAGCGTTCCTGCCCACGAGGAGATCATCGAGGAGGCGCGGCGGAGCGTGGACTGCATCGTCGCGGGCATCGGCGACTGAGGGTCCTGCTCGTCGGGCAGTGTGCTCGACGGAATCCTGTTCGAGAAGATCGGCCTTCCTTCCGCCTCCATCGTCACCGATGTGTTCCGGGGCACCGGCCACGCCATGGCCCAGAGCTGGGGCCTGCCGAAGTACAAGTTCCTGGAGCTGCCCCATCCGATCGCCAACCTGACGGAGGAGCAGCTCGACCAGCGGGCGCGGGAGATTACGCCTGAGATCGTCAGGCTCCTCCTCCAAGGCCAGGAATAGTCTCTCCGGGGACCGCGGGCGGCCGGCGAGCGAGGGAGAGTCCACTTCCCCTCCCTCCTACCGGCCGCCCTGGTGGTATCGAGGCCGGCATCTCCAGACCCTGTGGGGTCCCTTGCTCCGCCGCGGCCGGCGTCCGGAGGTGCGGCGCGAGCGGGTCGAGACGCCCGACGGCGACTTCGTCGATCTTGACTGGCTGGCCGGCCGCGAGCGTGACGCGCCGCTCGTGGTCATTCTCCACGGGCTCGAGGGCTCGGCCCGCTCCCACTATGCCGTGGGCCTTCTGCGTGGCCTCGAAAAGCTCGGGTGGCGCGGCCTCGTCGTTCACTTCCGGTCCTGCGGCGGGGAGGTCAATCGCGCCGCGCGCCTCTATCACTCGGGCGATACGGGAGACCTCGAGTTCGTCGTCTCCCGGCTCACCTCGCGGGAGCCGCCGCTCCGCGTGGGCATGATCGGCGTCTCCCTGGGCGGCAACGTCATGCTCAAGTGGCTGGGGGAGCGCGGTGAGGCCGCCCCGGCGCAGGTGGCGGCGGCGGCGGCCATCTCGACCCCGTTCAACCTGGCCGCCTGCGCCTCCGCGCTCGACCGGGGGCTCAATCGGCGGCTGTACACCGCGTCGTTCCTCTCGACCATGAAGGCGAAGCTCGACGAGAAGGCGCATCTCTTCGAAAACGTGCTGGATCTCTCGGCGGCCCTCAAGGCGAAGACCTTCGCGGAGTACGATCGACTGGTCACCGCGCCCCTGCACGGCTTCGCCGACGAGCGGGACTACTGGGATCGCTCGAGCAGCGCACAGTTCCTCCCGGGGATTCGCCGGCCCACCCTGCTCATCAACGCCCTCAACGATCCCTTCATGCCCGCTTCCGCTCTGCCGCGCACCGCGGTGGCAAGGTCGCGCTGGCTCGAGGCCGCCTTCGTCGAGGAGGGCGGCCATGCGGGCTTCCTCGAAGGCTTCGTGGGGCGGACCTCGTGGGCGGAGGCCCGCGCCCTCGCCTTCCTTCGCCGCCATCTGCTAGGATGACCGCCGTGCCGCTCACGGATCTCTACGGCAATCCCGTGTCGTCCGGCTCGCGGGCCGCCGTGGACGCCTATGACCGCGGGGTGCGCGGGCTGCTCGGTTTCAGCGCGGACATCATCGACTGCTTCCGCTCCGCGCTGGACGCCGATCCGGACTTCGTGCTGGCCCGGGCCGCGCTCGGTGCCTCCCTCTATCTCGCGGAGAGGATCCCCGACGGGCGGGCGGAGATGGACCGGGCGGCGGCCGCCGCGGCCTCGCTGCCCCTCCGGGAGCGCCGCCACGTGGAGGCCCTCGCCCTGTGGGTAGGCGGTCGCGCGCCCGACGCGGTCCGGCTGATCAAGGGGAGCCTGATCGAGCACCCGCGCGACATGATGCTGATGCAGCGTCTCTACTACATCTACTTCTGGCAGGGACGCTCCGCCGAGATGCTGGAACTGACCCAATCGGTGCTGCCCGCCCTCGGTACGGACGGCTTCATGCTTGGCTACCACGCCTTCGCCCTCGAGGAGAACGGCCGCTTCGACGAGGCCCTTCCTCTGGCCGAGCAGGCCATTGCCATGAATCCCCGGGACGCCTGGGCCGTGCACACCGTGGCCCACGTGCTCTACGAGCGGGGCGAGAATGTCCGCGGCGTGGATCTTCTGCCTCTTCACATCGATCCCTGTGATCACCTCGGCTACTTCAAGAACCATCTTCTCTGGCATCTCGCCCTCATGCATCTGGCGGAGGGACGCTACGATCACGTGGGCCGGCTCTTCGAGAGCGTCTTCGGCGACATCCCGATCACCGTGGGCTCGGACCTTCAAGATTCGGTCGCCCTCGCCTGGCGGCTCGATCTCTACGGCCGCCCGGACCCCCAGCGATGGAAGCGGCTGGGCCCCGCCGCGCGGAGCTGGCTCGAGATGCCGTTGCTGCTCTTCCACGATCTCCACGTGGGCATGGCTCTGGCCGCTGCGGGGGACTGGAACGCCGCGGAGACACAGCTCGGCCGTCTCCGCGAGCGGGGAAAGAAGTCCCGCCACCCCACGCTCCCCGAGGTAGTGGTGCCGCTCATGGAGGGCCTCCACGCCTTCGCGCGGGGGGACTATCACGACGCGGTGGCGAAGATCGAGCCGATCGACGAGCGGATCATCGAGGTGGGAGGCAGCCACGCCCAGCGTGAGGTCTTTCACGACACGCTGCTCGAGGCGGCCCTGCGCGCGGGCGAGGCGGAGCGCGCCCGACCGCTTCTCGAGCGGCGCCTCGTCAAGCGGCCGAATCCCGGCCGGCACTGGGAAGAGATGCGCGCGTGATGGACTGGCAGAAGATCGGCGAGGAGGCCGTGGAGCTGACCCGCGGCTACCTCCGCGTGAACACCACGAACCCACCCGGCGGGGAGACGGCGGGCACGCGCTTCCTCGCCGAGGTCCTGGACGGCGCGGGCATCGCGAGCGAGACGGCGGAGTCGGCGCCGGGGCGGGGGAATCTCGTGGCCCGGGTGAGGGGCGACGGCTCGCTGGGCGGCATCGTCCTCCATCATCACATCGACGTGGTCTATGCCGACGAGCGCTACTGGAGCGTCGATCCCTTCGGCGGGCTCCTCAAGGATGGCTACGTGTTCGGGCGCGGGGCCCTCGACATGAAGTCCACAGGGGTCGTCCAGCTTGCCGCTCTCCTTGCCATCGTGCGCGCGAAGGTGCCGCTCAAGCGGGACCTCATCTTTCTCGCCACCGCCGACGAGGAGGCGGGAAGCCGGTTCGGCGCGCAGTGGGTCGCCGACCAGCGGCGCGCCTGGCTCGACGGCGCGGAGTACGCCTTGTCGGAGCTGGGGGCGATCCACGTCGGTGACGCCCCACGGCAGGCGCCCTTCGGCTCCATCGTCATCTCGGAGAAGACGGGACTGCCCCTCCGCCTCACCGCGCGCAGCGAGCCCGGCCACGGCTCCATGCCCTGGCCGGAGACGGCTCCCCATCGCCTCGTGCGCGCCCTCGGCCGGCTCCTCGACGCGGAGCGGCCGGTCCGCGTGCTCCCGGAGATCCAGGAATACTTCGCCCGCATGGCCTCGGTGCTCCCCGGCCAGGAGGGAGCGGGCTACCACCGGCTCGCGGAGTCGCTGGGCGAGCCGGCTTTTCGCGCGCGCTTCCTCGCCAATCGGCACCACGCCGCCCTCGTCCGCACCACCTTCGCCATCAACATGCTCAAAGGCAGCGAGAAGCGAAACGTGATTCCGCCTGAAGCGGTGGCCGACCTCGACTGCCGCATGCTCG